>CAMZLX010000144.1 GCA_947311795.1 uncultured Zetaproteobacteria bacterium | reverse complement strand
TGCGCTGTATTCACATCAATTTCAGGAGACATGCTTGGCTGCACGCAGCCTTCAATCAACAACACTTTACGCAAATGTTCTTGCCTTGGATAAACACCCACTTTTTTTGCTTTGGGGATTTTTGCTTGCAAGGATTTAGGCAACACTGGGCGAAATAAACGACCCAAACGCATCAGCCCTGCAAATAAGGGGCGATTCGGCAAAATGTTAACCAAAGCTTTGCGTAATAATCGCTGCGCCCAAGGTCTGCCCACCTTTTCTTCCACCATGGCTTTACCAATCTCTGCCAAATGCGCGTATTCAACGCCTGATGGGCATGTGGTTTCACACGCACGGCACGTTAAACATCTATCCAAATGTTGCTGGGTTTCCGTGGTGACATCACCCCCTTCCAACATATCTTTAATGAGGTAAATGCGTCCACGCGGACCATCCAATTCATCGCCAAGCTCTTGGTAGGTTGGGCAAGTCGCCGTGCAAAAGCCGCAATGCACACATGAGCGCAAAATATCATTGGCTTCTTTGCCTTGGGGTGTATCAAGTATGGATTGGGGGATATTGGTTTGCATTTATAAGTCCTTATACATGCGACCAGGATTCAAAATCCCTTTGGGGTCAAAGCTATGTTTAAGCTTTTTATGCAATGTCATCAAAGCAGGCGGTAATGGCGCAAACACTTCTTCCGCTCTGTCGCCACCACGCATCATACGAGCATGTCCACCCAACTTTTTGGCATAGCTTTGCACCACTTCAAAAGGTAAGTCTGATGCTAACCAGCGTTGCGCTCCACCCCAGCCGATAAACCAATCACTTGCAACTGTACCTTCCAAAGGAGTGAATGCTGATGCAGCGGGTACAGACAAGCGGTATAAGGTTTTATCCGTATCAAAAAAAGGTAACTGGTGTTCCCTCAAATCTTTCCAGAAGTTTTTACCATCATCATACATGCTACCACCAATCTCACGTTGACTGCGTTCAACTGCAGATGGCGCACCGCAAATACGAAAGTAAACTGATTGACCATCTGTGCACATGGCTGTGACAGGCAATGGTGTGCCTGCCCAATGATTCATCAACTTGATGGCTTGCTTGAAATCTGCATCAATGACCACGGTTTGCTCTACCAAACGATGCGGTAAAATTTTAAATGAAATATCAAGCAACACACCAAGTGTGCCAAGGCTACCTGCCATCAAACGTGACACATCAAAACCTGCCACATTCTTCATCACTTCGCCGCCAAACTTCAGAATCTCGCCCTTGCCATTCAGCATGGTACAACCCAAAACATAATCACGGCATGAACCTGCGTAAGGGCGGCGGGGCCCAGAAAAATTACATGCCACAGTACCACCAATGGTCGCACTTTCTCCAAAGTAGGGTGGGTCAAAAGGAAGACGCTGCCGATGTTGATCCAAGGCATCTGCAATATCAGACAACTTCGTGCCAGCGCGAACAGTCACCACCAGTTCACTGGGCATATAATTGATAATACCTTGATGTTCACCCACATGCAGAGGCTCACCCACAGGCTCTCGCCCATACCACGATTTACTATCCCCACCGATAATATTTAATGCCGTTCCCGAATGATGCGCATCTTGCAGTTGGCGTTGAATATGATTGCTATTATCCATAAAACCTCTGCGAAACTCTGTGTCCTCTGCGGTTCAACACCATCAAAACCGCTCCAATTCAGGGTGCGGCAACTGCCCATTGTGCACATGCATTCGCCCAAGCTCTGCACATCTGTGCAATGTGGGCACGGCTTTACCAGGGTTGAGCAAACCCTCATCATCAAACACATCTTTAATGGCTAAAAATTGACTCAATTCAAGCGTACCAAACTGCACGCACATAGAATCCAATTTTTCCACACCTACGCCATGTTCACCTGTGATTGTACCGCCCACATGAACGCATAATTCCAATATCTTTTTGCCAAAGGCTTCTGTTTTTTCCAACTCGCCTTTTGCATTCGCATCATACAAAATCAAAGGATGCATATTGCCATCCCCTGCATGAAACACATTGGCAACTGGCAAAGCAAATTCATCCGACCACAATGCAATTTGCTTCAACACTTGCGCAAGTTTGGCTTTAGGAATCGTGCCGTCCATGCAATAATAATCAGGTGCAAGCCTACCCACAGCAGGAAATGCCGCCTTGCGCCCTGCCCAAAATTGCATCCGCTCTGCCTCACTTTGTGATACCCGTGTTTCCACTGCCCCGCTTTGCTTTAATACGACTTCTACTTTGTTGATAAACTCCGCCACACCATCTTCAGTGCCATCCACTTCACACAATACAATCGCCTCTGCATCCACTGGATAACCCGCCTTGGCATAAGCTTCTGCCGCTTCAATAGCGAGTTTATCCATCATTTCTAAACCTGCTGGCACAATACCTGCGGCAATCACGTCGCACACGGCTTGCCCAGCTTTCTCAATATCATCAAAGATTGCCATACAGACTTTGGCAACTTCAGGTTTGGGCAATAATTTCACAGTAATTTCAACCATCACGCCCAACAAACCTTCCGAGCCATGCATCAACGCAAGCAAGTCATAACCTGCATCATCCAAGGCTTTGCCACCAAGCTCAATAAGCTCACCATCAACGCTTAAAAACTTCACACCCACTACATTATGCACCGTTAAACCGTATTTTAGGCAGTGAACCCCACCTGAATTTTCTGCCACATTACCACCAATGGTGCAGGCAATTTGTGAGGACGGGTCGGGTGCGTAATAAAGACCATGCCCTGCAACCGCATCAGAAATTGCCAGGTTGCGCACGCCGGGCTGCACTGTGGCTGTGCGATTCTCCACATCGATGTCTAGAATTTGATTAAATTTTGCCAGCGATAACACCACCGCACCTTGGGTTGGCATGGCACCACCTGCCAAGCCAGTGCCTGCACCTCTAGCAATGATGGGCGTATGTTGTTGTTTGCATAATTGAATGATGGCTTGAGCTTGTTCAATGGTTTGAGGAAGAACAACGGCAAGGGGCAAGCCTTTATACACCGATAAACCATCACATTCATAAGGTGTAAGCGCTTCTTTCGAGGTCAAAAGCGCAGCAGCAGGAAGCAGCTTGGCAAGTTCTTGTAACAACGACTGCGACATACCACCTCCTTAGCTTGCGATGAAACCTTAGCAAGGCATAAGAAGTTGTCGATACACAGAAATTAAGGTTTTAAACATCACGCAAAAAAAAGGGTGGCAAAAGCCACCCTTTCATCAATCAGTTAGAAACTCACTTAGTATGAATATACCAAAGAAGCGGCAAACACTGTATCGGATGCCTTAGTACCCGCTGGTGCTTTTGAATTGTTCGCCACAGAGTAAGAAATTTTACTTGATAGGTTGCCAGCCACTTGATTGGTTAGTGCAGTTTCTGATTTTGTGGTGTAACCACCTTTTGAACTACCTTCAGTGCTTAATGTTTGGCTAAATGCAGTTGTGTCACTGATTTTCCAATTGAACACCGTTGAAGCACGAACGATAGAATCAGAAGTTTTTACGGCTGCAAGATCTTCCGATTGACGTGCACCGCCACCAACTTCTGCATTCCAAGTCATATCGGCTTCTTTCAAAATATCAAAACCATAACCTACTGTTTCACTCATACGGCTGTTGTATCCGCCAAATTTATCTTGCTCATAAGAATAACGAGCAAAGAAATAGCCTGATTCAAATACTTTCCAATCTTCTTGAATAGAAAATGTGTATTTCTCAGATGTTGTGTTACCTGTATCTTTTGATTGCAATGCACCTGCTTCTGCAGTGGTACGCCATTCTTCAGCATCATAAATGCCTTTACCTTTAACATTTAATGAACTGGTATCTGTGTTGCCGCCTGTTTGTACAAAACCAAGCTCTGCATTACCTTTCCATTCTGCTGCGTGTCCAAAACTTGAAAATGCCAATAATGCAACGCCAAGTGATAATAATTTTTTCATTGTGGTACTCCTTTCGTCAATTTCGCGCATAGTAATCACGCAATCTGATTGGTAAAGGTAATAATTATCACATAACCCTAAGCTGACGTGCTTTATTGCAACAATTTTGTCTATTTCATCAAGCATGTTAAGCTTCGCGGCAACAAATCACTCCAGAAGACGGTACTTCAATGTTTGTTTTGAACACAAGACCGAAGCGGAACGGGGCAATATGAAAAAGAAAGTTACAGCTGCAACATTGCTTGCGGCTAAAAACAACCAGCAGCCACAAGTGTGGCTCACCGCATATGATGCAGGAGCGGCGCGCATGGCTGAAGAAGCGGGCGTTGACGTGCTTCTTGTCGGCGATTCACTGGGCATGGTCAATTTAGGTTATGACACCACCATCCCTGTCACCCTTGATGACATGATTTTGCACACTGCTGCTGTGGTTCGTGGTCGCAAAAACGCATGGGTGGTCTGCGACTTACCTTTTGGCACATACCAACAATCCAAAGAACAAGCTTTGACAAGCTGTGTAAAGGTTTTGCAGCAAACAGGTTGTGATGCTATCAAATTAGAAGGTGGGGCAAACATGCTCAACACCATCACTTTTCTAAGCCAAGCAGGTATTGCCGTTGTTGGTCATGTGGGTTTTACGCCGCAATCGGTGAAGAAATTTGGCAACTTTAAACAACGCGCCGCAACCAAGGCAGAATCCCAACATATTTATGCCGATGCCTTGGCTATCGCTCAAGCGGGTGCAGTGGCTATCGTGTTGGAACATATTCCATCTGATTTAGCTGAAAAGATTACAACAAACATCACGATTCCCACAGTAGGTATTGGTGCGGGGGCTGCTTGCGATGCTCAAGTTTTGGTATGGCATGATGTTTTGGGTTTATCTGAAACCATACCTCCATTTGTGCAGCCATATGCCAACCTTAGACAAGATGCCATATCTGCGATTGCAACATGGGCTAAAGATGTGAGAAATCAATCATGAAAGTGGTTTCAGACATCGCACAACTTCAACATCATTTGGCAAGCTTTGATAAAGAACAAATTGCGCTTGTGCCAACCATGGGCTGCTTGCATGAAGGACATGTATCCTTAATTCAAAAGGCTAAACGCTTAGCCGACATCGTGGTGGTCAGCATTTATGTCAACCCGCTCCAGTTTGGTGCAAATGAAGATTTGGATAACTATCCCAAACCTTTGGAACAAGATTTGAGCGTCTGTGAAGCAGAAGGTGTGGATTTTGTCTTTACACCTGAGCAACTGTATCCTGAAAGTGGCATACAAGTCGGCTTGCATGTGAATGATTTAAGCCAAACCCTTTGCGGTGTTTCCCGCCCCCACCACTTTGATGGTGTGGTCACTGTGGTGAATATTTTATTCAATATCGTGCGCCCCCACTTGGCAATTTTTGGTGAAAAAGATTTTCAACAGCTCACCATTATTCAGCGCATGGTCTCTGATTTACACATGGGCATTGAAGTGATTGGTGCTGAAACCATTCGTGAAACTGATGGTTTAGCCAAAAGCAGCCGCAACCGATATTTAAATGATGATGAACGCACACAAGCCGCTGAAATCTATCAAAGTATGTTGTTGATGCAGAACCAAGCCAAGCAAACATCCGATATGCAGCAGGTTATTCAAGCTGGCGAAACGTATTTGGCGCAGCATGGTATCACTACAGACTACTTGAGCATTAACGATGAAACAACATTGCAAACTCTATCCGTATGGGATAAACAACAACCAGCCCGTATATTTATTGCAGCACAGATTGGCAAAGCCCGCTTGATTGATAATATGCCACTTAGCAGCACCAACGAGGAAAAATAATGCGTATTACCATGCTAAAATCCAAACTTCACCGCGCCACAGTCACCCATGCTGAATTGGATTATGAAGGTTCATGCGCGATTGATGCAGGCTTGATGAAAGCTGCCAACATCTTGCCGTTTGAACAATTGCATATTTATAATGTCAGCAATGGTGAGCGCTTTACCACCTATGCCATTGTTGCCCCTGAAGGCTCGCATACCATAGGCATTAACGGTGCTGCAGCACATAAAGCCAATGTGGGTGACACGCTCATTATTTGCACCTATGCAGCCTTCAAAGCCAAGAAAGCAACATCATTTCAACCTGATTTGGTGTATTTAACCGACAACAATCACATTAGCCACCAAACCCAAGGTGAATTGGCACAAAAATAAAACCGGCAAATAACCCCAAAATTTACGTATCGTATTCATGCTAATTCTCTATATGCTACGCCCATCATGAATACTTCCGTTTTAATGCTCGGCATTGTCACTTATTTCGTAGGCGCGATTCCTTTTGGTTTGTTGTTTGCCCGCTGGCTCACAGGTAAAGACCCCAGAGAATACGGCAGCGGCAACACAGGTGCAACCAATGCACTACGCACGGGTGGTAAAAAAGTTGGGATTTTAACGCTTATCGCCGATGTGTTTAAAGGTGTGATTCCTGTGAGTATTGCTATGGTTTTGGATTTCAATGATTCACAAATCATGATTGTCGCGCTGGCTGCATTTTTAGGGCATATCTTCCCCATTTATTTAAAATTCAAGGGCGGCAAAGGTGTTGCCACCATGTTTGGTATTTTACTGCCGTGGGCACCCATGGTTGCTGTGATTAGTTTTGCTGTGTGGTTTATTGTATTCAAAATCAGCCGCTACGTTTCTTTGGCATCAGTGATTGCAGGCTTCTCACTTCCTTTGGTGGCTTGGTTCTTACCTGCCAATGATGCAGCGATGTTAACAAGCCTGATTGTGGGCGGGTTGGTAACCATTCGCCATCATGAAAATGTAACCCGCCTCATCAACGGAACAGAATCTAAAGTTTAAACATCACAGGAAGTGAGGCTTTAGCCTCGCCTTACCTTTGATACATCAACGCCTGAGATCTAAATAAACGATGTAATAAGCGTGTGAATATCCTTGTCGGCTACATCTTCGGCAATAAAGGCTTCACCAATATC
>CAMZLX010000143.1 GCA_947311795.1 uncultured Zetaproteobacteria bacterium | reverse complement strand
GGTTTCCACCACCGATGATACGCCTAGACCATACCGCTTCGGTTATGGTATTTTGGATGAGAATTTGAATATGGTGGCAGACCGCAACGAGAAGAAAGTGTATTTCGAGTTTTCGGATTATTCTACGTCTTACGTTTTTTATACTTATCCGAAATAGAGTGTCATAATAGGAGAGTTGAAGGGGCGGTGCACTAGAGGTTACTTTGCTTTTATTGCCAATTGCTAATATTATTACATGTTACGTTGTTATGCCGTTTGGTTATTAATGTTAACTCATATGCTTCACCAACACATTTACCAACAATAGTCCCCCAATGAGTACCATCTTCAGGTTGAATTAAAGTATTAGGGATGTGCTTCTTACTTTTACTTAGACATATTCGAGTTGCTGATGACATGGTTTCTTCGCACTTTTGAGCAGAGACACTGAAACACTTGCGAAAATACTGGTTAGAACTGCATAAGGCTGTAGGCAAGGCTGTAGACATGGCATTGATCCAGTCTTTCTTGTTAACCTCAATTGCCTGTGAAGATAAAGGTAATAACGCAGTTACTAACAGTAAGTATTTAAGATCCATGAGTTTCTCCCTATTATAGGAATGTGAAGTAAGATGGTGTGTGTGTCAAATCTTCTGTTCATTTTTGGGCAGCCAAAAACGAACCAAAAAGCTGCCCTTTACAAGCTGCTTATAACCAGTGCTTAAAGTTCAAAGCGGGCGCAAAATAGAGCAAGTATTTTGCTTCATCCCTTTTTGAACTTACGCACTGGCGCAGCTTAACAAAGGGGTGGAGGGGTTCGCACTCCGTGTCCATCTGTGTTCATCGGTGGCTAATGATAAATCTAAGTCAGCAGATAATAAGAAGCAGCGGCGATGCTTGCCGCAATCGGCAGTGTGAGCACCCATGCAAACACGATGCTACCCACGATTGACCAATTGGTTTTGCCATTCACCGAACCAATGCCAAAGATTGCGCCGCAAGACACATGCGTAGTTGAAACAGGCACCCCCCATTTGGATGCAAAGATGACCATGATACTGGTGACAAGGTTGGCGGTTAAGCCTTGCCCATGATTAATTTCAGTGATGTCTTGTGACATGGTTTTGGCGATTTTGTGCGATTGAAGCACACCGCCCAATGCCATGGCAATGGCTGCCAAGAATGTGACCCAATAAATATCCATCGCACCTGCGGCAAGGGCAACACCTACGATTTTAGGCGTGTCATGTAAACCTCTGGCAAAGCTCACAGCCGCACCGCTGAAAATATGCACACCATCCACAAGCTTTTGGATGCGAAAGCCCAACATATGTCCGTCATACACATCAATGGCTTTGACTTTGCAGTTGTCCACATCATCAATCACCATGTCCAAGCTGGAAAATGCACTCATGGGTGACATACCTTCAGGCACAACCACATCAAGACGCTTTTCACCCAGACATAAACAGGATTGTTTATTGATGTTTAACTTTTTACGAATGCTGGTGGCGATAAAATAGAGCAGGGCAGCAACCATCACCGCAATCAAAGGGCTAACAGCCAATGGAATCAGATAACTTTTGCCCAGAGCATCTAAGTTTAGCTCGCTACCTGCAGCCATTAAACCTGCGCCAACAAGGCCACCAATCAAACCATGGGTGGTTGAAATCGGAATGCCAAACTTGGCAGCAATAAACACCGTAAGCGCTGCACCCAACATCACAGCCAGCATAAATTCAGGTGTGGTAATCAGTTCAAGCGGGACAAGACCTTTGCCACTGAATGTTTTGGCAAGTTCTGTGGCAAAAAATGCGGCAGTGAGTGCGCCTGCAAGGGTGGCGACTGTGGCAAGGATTAAAGCTTGTTTGTGGGTTAAGGTATGGCTGCCAAGCAGGGTTGCCACACCTTTAAAATTATCGTTTGCGCCATTGGCATACGCCAAAAACAACATGCTCGCAAAAATAATAAAAACCCATTCCATAACAGTCCTCTCCTTATGTTTCGTTTTAAGTCGAAGGAAAGGGTTTCGTCTTACAACTTATTTTTCAGTTAGGCTGGGTTCTTCTTCCACATCGGCGAGTGGTTCAAACAGAGATTGAAGCTCATCTTCTGTCCACAAAGCACTACCTTGGCTACCACTGCCATGAATACTGTTGGCGAGTGCGCGTTTGCGCTCTTGCATCTCCAATATCTTCTCTTCAACTGTGCCAATGGTGGTTAATTTATAAACAAACACAGGTTTATCCTGCCCAATCCTATGCGCTCTATCGGTGGCTTGGTCTTCTGCGGCAGGATTCCACCATGGGTCGAAGTGAATCACGGTGTCTGCGGCTGTTAAGTTCAGCCCTGTGCCGCCCGCTTTGAGGCTGATGAGGAAGATAGGCACGTCACCAGCTTGAAACATGTCAACAGGTGTGATGCGGTCTTTGGTTTGCCCTGTCAGCTTCACAAAGGGTAGCTCTAGCTCATGACACAGTGCTTCAATCAACCTAAGCATTTCTGCAAACTGAGAAAAGATAAGTATTTTCCTGCCTTCCTCCACCATTTCAGGCAGCATTTCTTTAAGCATATCTGTTTTGGCAGATGGGATGCCATCGGTATCCATTTGTTTGACCAAGCGCGGGTCGCAACACACTTGACGCATCTTCATCAAAGCATCCAAAACAATAATTTTACTCTTGGCAACACCCATGGCTGCCACGGAATCACGCACTTTCTTCTGCATCGCCAAACGTACGCTTTCATACAATGCACGCTGCCCACTTGAGAGCTCAACGCTGCGGACAATATTACTTTTAGCAGGCAATTCTTTGGCAACATCTTCTTTGAGACGGCGTAGCAAGAAGGGGCGAACACGAATATTTAAAGCATCTTGTCGTGATTCACTGCCATCTTGTTCAATGGGTTTACGGAATAAATTGGTGAAGTTCTTTTGGTCATACAAATAGCCAGGCATTAAGAAATCAAATTGCGCCCAGAGTTCGCCCAAGTGGTTTTCAATCGGTGTGCCCGTCAAACAAATACGATGGCGGGCATTAAATTCGCGTACCAGTTGAGAAGCTTTGGCTCTAGGGTTTTTAATATTCTGTGCTTCATCCAAAATAAGCATGTGATAAGGTTCATCAATCAAGAAACCTGCATCACGCGGTAAAAGTGGGTAGGTGGAGAGCACCAAATCATATTGCGCAATATCATCAAAGTACCGTGCACGATGAGCACCGTGTAAAACCAACACTTTTAAATCGGGTGTAAACTTTTGTGCTTCCATACGCCAGTTGTGCATGAGGCTTGTGGGTGCAATCACTAAAGCAGGATGTTTTAAGCGACCCTCCTCTTTTTCTTTGAGAATGCTGGCAAGGGTTTGCACGGTTTTACCCAAACCCATATCATCAGCAAGAATACCATGCACACCAGTGCGCATCATCATTTGCAGCCAATTAAGCCCATCACGTTGGTAGTCTCTAAGCTCTGCTTGTAATCCTTTGGGTACTTCAATTTCATTGATTTTACTTGTATCCACCAGTTGATGAACCAGCTCTAGCCACTTTTTATCATCTTTGATTTTGACTTTTTCATGCTTTTCCAAGTCTTTTTGGATGGCAAGCATTTGAATGCCAGATATTTCTTTTTCTCGAATGCTCGTGGTCGCAAATAATTCCATCATGTGTTTCAAAATACTGAATAACATATCACCAGGGATGGATAACATACGCCCATCCACCAAGGGTAGGGGTACATGTTCCATGGTTTTGATGGTATTGAGCATTTCATCGGATAAACGCTCCGGATTTTCTTTAATCCATGCGGCAATCGCATCAATCAAATCAATGGATTCGCCATCTGCGAGCGTGGCAGTGAAATCAGCTTTCCCAATTAAACCCTCACCATCCACACCCAAGTTCCATGATTCTGCGGTGAGCAGGTTGTAGCGGAAATCGCTACTCATTTCGATTTCAAGACCTTTATCTTTTAGGGAGGGTATAACCTCAGCCATAAAGGTAATCCAATCTTGGTTATACAGGGTGTATTGGGGCAAAATACCAGCTTTTTTCAGTTTGATTGCCATGGCTTTGGGCGTTTCAGAAATACCAAATGCAAGCAGCTCAAGCATAGCCGCATTTTCTGCATCTTTATCTCTGGCATACTCGATGAGCTGGCTACCTTTCTTGATGCGAACAGGCTCATCAGTGACACCATATTTGGTGCGCTCTTCACCATATTCAAACCAAACATCAAGCCCATCAAAATGGGTGCCATAGATAGGGGAATGTATGGGTATGGAATCAAAACTGATGATGGTGATGGGTTGCACAACCTCTTGTTGCAGTGTTAATCGCTCAGGTTGCGGAATGAAATCAGGAAGGTTGGGCAGTAAAATATCAGTATCACCTGTAATATCTTCAGGTTTTAAAGGAAGGGTATTTAGCAGGTCGCGTGTTTCTTCCAATGAACAAGGCTGCTCGATTTGACCACATGTATTTTGGCTTATATCCAAATAATAAGGTGGTGAAACTTGGATAATCATGGCTTCCGGATTGGGGCGTAGGCTTAAAGTTTGTACACCTTGCGCATCCATATCCCAAAACCATTCGGCGGGTCTAGCTTTGTCCAACTTGAGTGCGGGTCTATCTTTATCCCACCAATGGCAACGCCCCGTTTTAATCACGCGCTCTAACATCTCTTGCCCTGTTATGCCGCGCAATAAAAATGAATCTTCTCCAACAGATAAACCCGCCGCAGTATCACGTAGGATACGTTCATCCACCGACAAGATATAACGGGGCACATTTCGGCTTAGAATGCTTTTGCAGTTGTAAGTCGTGGCTTTTCCATAACTGTCATCTTTAAGCAGGCGTACGGATTCAAAATGAATGCGCAGGCGCTGCTTTCTGTCTGGACGGATAATATATAATAAGCGTTGGCGAACATCACTGGGGTAATCATTGCGTGCCATGGTGGAAGGCGCGCTTTGTCCTGCAACACCTAACCAGCTGTGAAAAGGAACAGCTTCTTCTTTTTTCTTGCGTTTTTTGCGGGGAAGGGTGGATGTTTCAGCAAGCACGGCATATAAGGCTGCGGCAACATGTTCACAGTTAAACTGAAGCGGGCAATCGCAATCGCCATCAATATCAAATTCATCGTAACTGATGGAAACATGATGTGGCTTTGCCGATGAGCCCATCACGAGTGCGGTAATGCTATGTTTTGAAGCGTCAAAATGAAGTTCTTCCACCTGACCATTTTTGAAATAATCACGCCCTTTTTCTAGGTAAACACTGTCCAAATTGTCTTCGATAAAAGCTTGTGTGATGTCTGCTGGCATGGATTCCCCAAAGCGAATTGATGGTCTTGATACAAAGCGAGCCATACTCACCAATAATACTCAGGATGCAATAAGAAAATAAAATGAGGGAGTTGTATGTTGGGTTATTTTTTTGGGGATCCGAAACTTATAAAATAGGTGTGTGGTGAACTTCCAGCCAATGGCTTAAATCAATTTGTTTGTCTGTTAATACACTGCTGCGAATATCTGTGTTGATTTGTAAGGTTACCAAAGAATAAGAACCCTGATGTTTTAAAACATCGAGGTTTTTTCCTGCTAGCCTTAAACCGTGTTCATTTGCTCTGTAAAACCATTCTTCAGCTTGATCCAAATTCTTTTTGGTGCCACGACCTTCTGCGTAAAGATAACCCAAAGCATTTTCTGCAGGTGCGAACTCTTTTTCGGCTGCTTTTTTGTACCAATACATGGCTTTTTTATCATCTTGTGCGACACCCGTTCCACTTCGGTATTGTGTGGCAAGGTTAAACATGGCATTGATGTTTCCTAGCCTTGCAGCGCGGGTGAACCAAGCTACAGCGGTTTCAGGTGAGTAGTTTACACCTTTACCATCCAAGAATAAGGATGCATATAAGTTCTGCGCTTTAGAATCATTTTGACTTGCCAATTGTTTTAGATATTGCGCAGCTTTTTTATAGTCTTGATTCACACCACGACCATGGTAATAAATCATAGCCAAATTAAACAAAGCATCAGCTGTTTTGTTTTTAGCGGCTTTTTCATACCAGTGGATAGCATCTTGCTCGCTACGCCCTGTGCCGCGCCCAATATGATAAAATAAACCAAGAAGAAGTTGTGCTTTGGAGTTGTTATTGCTTTCAGCAAGCTTCCACCAATAGAGTGCTTTCTCATCATTAGGGCTAAAGCTGTTGCCACGCGCAAATAATAAACCAAGGTTGAATTGGGCTATGTTATCACCTGCTTTGCCCGCAGATTCCAGCCATTTTAGATTGTTTTTGTTTTTTTCATTTTGTAATACATTGTATATAGCAGCATCATTTTGGGCGTAAATAATATTATGGTTGGCTGCAAAAGTCAGTCGCTCTGCAAATTGACTGTCGCTTTGTGTTAACCCAAGCTCCCCATTTTTACGAATAACAGCAAAGTTATATACAATTTTAGGCTCGTGTTTACGTAGGCCGTGATACAACCAGCGCCATGCTTCTTTGATATCACCTTGATTGTTATGTGTGCTGATGATAGCGGGAATTGCATAACCAGCATCTTGGTGTCCTTGTTTGGAGGCTTGAGTTAACCAAAACAGACTTTTTTTCCAACCTTGTTGATTTTGAGCATAGATTAGACCTAGTTGGTATTGAGCTTGGAGATGCCCTTGTTGAGCAGATTTCTGCAACCAAGATTTGGCTAAAGCAATATTATTGGGAAGTCCGTTGCCAGAAAGATACATCATGGCAAGTTTATATTGAGCCTGTTTATCCCCATGATTGGCTTTGGTCGTAATCCCAGCAGCTATTTTTTTGCGGAGGCTAATAGCTTCTTGTTGCGTAACAGGAAATGCTTCTGCCTTAATGACCCAGTCTAGAGCAAGGAAAATATCATTTTCTGTAAGGAGCTTTGCCAATTTAAGCATAGCTTTGGGGTAACCTTGTTTTGCTGCCTTTTTATACCAAAGCAATGCATGACCAGGGTTTGGTTTATCCAAACCTTTACCAAAAAAAAGCATGTTTGCATAAGCAAACTCTGCTTTACCAAAACCAGTCGATGCTGCTTTTTGCATCCAGTTTAAGGCTAGGATATCGCTTTGTTCGACACCTTGCCCATTACTGAACATTTGGGATAATTGGTATTGTGCTTCTTTGTCACCCTGCAACGCAGCTTTGTTAAACCATTGGAAAGCATCATTATAACGTTGTTGTTGGAAGGCGAAATTCCCAAGCTCTAACATGTCGATATCTGATTGTCTTTTGTTTGAATCAGGGTTCATAAAGTATAATGCACCAGCAACGAGTCCAGTAACAAGAAGAAGGGGCAAGAGTACTTTCATAAAGCTTATATCACTCCACAGTAACCGATTTAGCAAGGTTTCGTGGTTGATCAACATCCGTACCCTTAGCTTTTGCTACATTATACGCCAAATATTGCAGGGGGATGGATGCCAAGAGTGGGGCGCTGAAAAAGTCGCCTTCTGGGATGTGAACCAAAGCATCCACATTGTCTGGGCAGTCTTTTTCATTCATATCTGTGACCAAAATGACTTTGGCACCACGGGCTTGTACCTCGTGCAGGTTAGAGATGACTTTATCCAAGTGATACTGACGAAGTGCTAAGACCACTACGGGTAAATTCTTATCAATCAGTGCGATAGGCCCATGTTTCATTTCGCCTGCGGCATAACCTTCGGCATGAAGGTATGATATCTCTTTAAGTTTGAGTGCGCCTTCCAAGGCAAGCGGGAAACAAGGCCCCCGACCCAAAAATAAAGCGCCATGTGCTGTACCAAAAAGAGGGGTGAGTGGTTCAAATTGTTCAGGTTTATCCAATAAATCTTTAGCACCATCCACAGCGACATAAAGAGACTGAAGATGAGATGCTGTGTCTTGCGGAGATAGTGCATGGTTATCCGAGGCGAGTTTGAGTGAGAATAAAGCAAGCGCTAAAAGTTGCGCGGTATAAGCCTTGGTTGATGCCACACCAATTTCGGGGCCTGCATACAATTCAATCACACCATCGGATTCACGCACCATGGATGATGAAGCCACATTACAAAATACCAAAGTTTTATTTTGTGGTGTTTGCCGTTTGAATAATCGCAAGGCTTCCAATGTGTCGGCAGTTTCACCCGATTGGGAAAGGGTGATAAACCAAGTGTTATCGCCAATCACAGGGTCGCGGTAGCGGAATTCGGATGCAACATCCACTTCAACTGGGATTTTCAAGTACCGCTCCAACCAATACCTTGCGGTAAGTGCAGCATGATATGAAGTGCCGCAGGCAACCATGATAATACGCGAAGGCAGAGGGTCGTTTTCAATAAAAGCAGCTTGTGGAAAGTGAATATGTTGTTTGTCGGCAGCGTAAGCATGCAAAAGTTCACTAAATACGCGAGGCTGCTCATGAATTTCTTTAAGCATGTAGTGGTCATAATCGCCTTTACTGCTTGCTGCAACCATTTCAGGCATAGGCTCCCAAGGTATATCCACAGGGTTTCCATCAGGGTCAAACACTTGAGTGTCTTGGCTGTTTGCCCAGCCCCATTCGCCTTCTTTAAGGTAAGCGACTTCATCAGCCGCAGTGCCAACAGCCAGCGCATCGGATGCCACAAACACGCCTTGCTTGCCTTTTGCTAATAAAAGTGGGCTGCCACGACGCGCAAACCAAAGCCTTTGCCCTTTGTTGGCTTTCACGCCTGCAATGGCAAATGCACCTTCAAGTTGATTGAGCATGGACAAAAAGGCTTGTTCCTCATCCGAGGTGTTGTTTAACTCTTGCTGCCAAAGCCAAGGAATGGTTTCGCTATCGGTGTCGGAGGTGAAATTTGCACCTTTTTCTTCCAATTGTTGGCGTAATGTTTGGTGGTTTTCAATGATACCATTATGCACCACGGCAATGGTTTGGGTTTGGTGAGGATGTGCATTGCGCACCTCAGGTACACCATGGGTTGCCCAGCGGGTATGCCCAATGCCCAAATGACCTGTCAAAGGTGTTGTTTCGAGTAGGCTTTCAAGGTTGACCAGTTTACCTTTGGCTTTGGTGGTTTGCAGTTTGCCTTGGCTGACTACACAGATGCCCGCACTATCGTAACCACGGTATTCCATGGTTTTGAGGGCTTGTAATAATATGGCTTGAACATTGTTATGCGCAACAGCACCAATGATTCCACACATTATTTGTCACCTTTCTTGGGGCGAATCCAGTTTTTGACGTGCCGTTGTTCAGGGCGCGCTGATAAGGTTAAACCATTTTGCTGCACTTGTTTGGTGATAATGCTGCCTGCACCAATGGTTGCACCGCTACCGACTTGTACAGGTGCGACAAGCTTGGTGTCTGAACCCACAAACACACCATCACCAATAATGGTTTGATGTTTGTTTGCACCATCGTAGTTGCAGGTAATCGTGCCTGCACCAATATTACAATCTTCGCCCATGATGGTGTCACCAATATAACTCAAATGATTGACCTTGCTGCCTTGTCCAATCACAGCTTTTTTGACTTCAACAAAATTACCAATTTTTACTTTATCATCCAAACGTGCGCCAGGACGAAGGCGAGCAAACGGCCCCACGGTTGCATCGTCACCAATGCTTGTTTCTTCCAAGTGAGAGAAGGGGGCAATGGTAATCCCATCGGCAAGCCAGCTGTTTTGCAGCACAGCATAAGGTCCAACCGTGCAATCATCACCCAAATGGGTGGAGCCCAGCAGTTGCGTACCTGCTTTGATGGTGCAATCCATGCCGATATTCACAGATGCTTCAATGCGCACCGTTTCTGCTTGTTCAATGGTTACACCCTTTTGTTGCCACTCGCTAAGAATGCGGCGTTGCATGACAGATTCAGCTTGAGACAATTGAATGCGGTCATTAATGCCTAACATTTCCGAGCTATCATCCATAATGACGGCTTGAACCAACTTACCATCTGCCAAGGCAAGTGGTAAAATATCAGGCAAATAATACTCGCCTTGTGCATTATCATTACCCACTTGGTGCAGGTAAGAGAACAGCGCTTCGCGGTTCACACAAAAAATACCGCTGCTAACCTCTTGAATTTGACGCTGCTTATCTGTGGCATCTTTTTCTTCAACGATATTGGTAACATTGCTATCGGCATCGCGAACAATGCGACCATAACCTTGGGGGTTATCCACTTTAGCTGAAAGTACGGAAACCACAGCTTTATGTTTTTGATGCGCTTTGATGAGTTTGGCTAATGTTTCGTTGGTGAGCAGGGGTGTGTCACCACAAACAATCAATACAGTGTCGGCAACAGAAGGCAAAACTTCAGCTTGAAGCACGGCATGACCAGTGCCTAACTGTTCTTTCTGCTCTGCCCAAAATAGGTTTTCGGGTTCGCCGATATGCGCTTTGACTTCTTCAATACCGTGACCAGCCACCAAACATACCGATTCAGGCTGCAAGTCTTCAGCAGTGTGTAAGACATGTTCCAACATGCTTTTGCCCAGCACTTGGTGCAGCACTTTGGGCTGATTGGAAGCCATGCGTGTGCCTTTGCCAGCGGCGAGGATGATAACTTGCAATGTAGAAAAATGATGCAACATAAATAGATTTCCTTATCTAAAACTTCTGAAATATATTGATAGTTTAGCTGACAAAGTAAGCAAGTCTAGTTTGATATTTTTATATTAGCTGTGATTTTTGATGGTAGGGGGGATATTCTGCCCAGATGCTTGCATGGTGATGGCTTCAGGGTGTTGTTGATAATGGCTGCGCACCACTTGCGCCAGTTGCTGTTTGACCGCTTCATCCACCAACGCAGGGGATGTTTGCGGCAACACATCCACAAGACCTTGTAATAGTTTGTCTTGTGGTTTGGGCATGTCACAGACCCAAGATTGCAGTAAATCGCGGTCAACATAGGCGGGAAGCGAACCCATAATACCCACGTCATTTTGGTTGTGTACCAATAGACCTGTGGTTGTACCACGGTCAAGTGTTAGCACTTGGAAGAGATAAAGTGTGTGATAGGCAAGCTGCTTGGTTTGTTCTGCTTCGCTTGCTGATTTGCTCTGTTCAAGGCTGTTTTGTAATATAGATATATAGGTATCAATGGCAGCTTCGCCGACAGACTTTGCCAAATTGTAATCAGCTTCAAAGTCGCCTGTGTTGTATTCTTCCAAATAAAAGTGGGCAATGCCGCGATGTCGCTCAAGCACTGGGATGAAAAAATAAGTGTCGCCTTGTTGAACCGCTTCTTTAAATTGTTCGGGTGCAGCCGCTTGTAAGGCATCAAGAAACTGTTGTTTGTCATCCAAATTATCGTTGGATGGGTTGAGGTCTGCCATCAAACGCCAGTAACCAGTGCCATCTTTCATTTCAGTCCAGCTGATATGAATATGAACAGACGGCGAAGTCGGATTATTGGGGTGGATGATGGTGGAAATCGCCGTGGCAGAGCCAAGCTTTTTATTTGGGTTATCATCATAATGTACTTGGGACACATTGACTGAACCGCGCCCAATCATGGCACCATCAGCAGTTTCAAAGCGAATGCCGCCGCCATGTGTTCCTTGGTCTCTTTCCCATGCCACGGGCGAAAATGTCTGCGTAAGTCCTAAATGTTGCGATGCTTTTTCTAAGCCTTTTACAAAGCGGCTTTGTAAAGAAGACACAAGGTCTACAGCTTGTTTGGCGCGTGCTGATTGGGCAGGAATACGGTTCATGGCTAGCCTCGCTTGGATTGATATTTAAAGAGTTCCGCATTATGGTTTGCTAAATCGAAGTTATCAATCACTTAATTTCTTTAAGCTTATTGCTGTAAATCTATCTTTGTTGGAGGGGATGATGAAAAAGTTTTTATTGCCAGTTCTTGGTGGAAGTTTATTGCTGTTATCAGCGTGTGGGACAGAAGATGGCGGCCCTGGTACGATTAGTACCACAGCACCCATGGAAGCCAAATATAGCACCACGGATGGTATTATTCCTTTTCCCAATAATATTCTTTTCTCAGGTACAGCAGATGCAACTTTAAACATCACAGCAGGTGGTGTTGAGGTTACTGACATTACAGACCCCAAAGGTGCGATGAACACCTTGGATGGTTTTTCAACAGTCGCCCCGATTACAACAACCTTTGGCTTGCCCATCGATGCAGCATCCATTGATAAGTACAGTGTACATGTTTTTCCAGTAACTTCAGCAGATCCTTATGCTGCGTCTGTTCAGCCCCCAGCTGCTTATGCTACAACAGGACTTGCGGGTGCTCCGCTAACCTTTGGTGTTGATTTCAAAGCATTGCCTTCTCCGTCGAATCCCAATGTATTGGTGATTAAACCTGTTAAAGCATTGCAATCAAACACCAACTATATGGTGATTGTGACCAATGCTTTAAAATCGACTTCAGGTGAAGCGGCTCGACCTTCTGCACTGTTTACATTACTTAAAAGCACTGACCCTCTTGTTGATGCGACTGGGGCTAGCCAAGTGCCAGGTCGTGATGATGCCACGGCACTTCAACTTGAAGGCTTGCGTCAACTTACACAAGCGATGCTTGCCATCGGGAATGCTGTTGGCATTCCTCCAGCGGATGTTGCTGTGGCATGGTCGTTTAAAACCCAAACATTGGGTAAAGTATTGGCAAAAATTCAAACGAATAGTTTGACAGATGTCTATGCGACAGCCCCAGCTAACTTTATTACAGCAGGCTCAGCACAGCTTGGAGCATTTCCTTTTGTACCTTTTGCTCAAGGTCTGGCCGCTGGTGGTAATACAAGCCTGCTTGATGCATATACAGCTAGCCCAGCATCATTTGATACAATTGGTAGCGTGGTGGTTGGTGCCGTTAAGCTTCCTTACTATTTAGATGCGGCTGCCAATGCCAATGATCCTGCACCGCTTACATCAACTTTCCAAGTGGATAGTTATGGTTCACCAACATTAAAATCAGTACAGACTGTTCCTTTCATTATGACTGTTCCTAATACGCCTGCTCCAGTAGGGCTGGGAGGCAAGTGGCCTGTTGTGATATTCCAACATGGTTTCACTGTGGATAAGTCAACTGTTTTTGGTATTGCTAATACGTTAGCAAAAGCAGGTTTAGTCACGATTGCAATCGATGCAGTGCTGCATGGCGATAGAACCTTTGGCATAGATTTTGCCAACAATACAACAGGTGATGCTGGTGCTGATGGAATTGCAGATACCAGTGGTAAACACTACCTTAACCTGACATCGCTGCTTACTTCACGGGATAATATTCGTCAGTCAGTCGCGGATTTAATTCATCTTACACGTTTGCTAGAGGTACAAACCATGGACGTGGTGAATAATACAACTGGTCTACCTGGGGCTGATGCAGTACCAGATTTGATTGTTGGAGCTGCGCCAGTATCTTATGTTGGTCATTCCAATGGTGGCATTCTAGGAACTGTTCTTGCAGGTGTAGAGCCAGCTGTTCAAACGCTAGTTTTAGCAAATCCAGGTGGCGACTATGCGAGTATTCTTCAGGGTTCTGGAGCATTTAGCCCTGTGGTCAACGCAGGTCTTGCTGCAAAAGGAGTTGCTGTTGGTTCGGCTGATTATAATGCATTCTTTGTAGCGGCGCAGACTGTAGTCGATGATGGTGATCCATTAAATTATGCTGCATTAGCATCGGCTAAGAATATATTACTATTTAAAACATTAAATGATGGTGTGGTGCCTAATGCGCAAACGGATAACTTATCCTTTGCACTTAACCTGCCACAAGTGGCAACATCCACTGCCGCGGCAGACCCTGTGACGGGTGTTCCATGGGCTTTGGGTGTTCAAGTAGGTAATGCGCCTACGGGCTTTGCGGGCAGTGGTTTTACCTTCTTCACGCAAGGTACGCATTCATCGTTCTTAAAACCCGACCCAAATAGCTTGTTGGGATTAGATATTATTACGGAAATGCAATCAGAAACAGCCAACTACCTTGGAAGCGCATTGCTTGGCGGCGCAACGGTGATTATTGGGGCAACAGCTTTACCAAGCACAAACGCAGCCTCAACTGTGGTACAATAGGAGATTACGATGAAATATACTAAACACATTAAACAAGCTTCTATTTTTTGCGTTGCAACTGCGTTGTTGACGACTCAAGCCTTTGCCAGTGGATTTATGATTCCTGAGCAAGGTGCACGCGCCATGGGTATGGCTAATGCATACTCAGCGATTGCTGACACGCCATCAGCCAACTGGTTTAACCCAGCAGGTTTATCATTTCAAGAGAATGGTATGTCGGTGAGTGGGGATTTGATTTACCCTTTGAATGACTACGAAACAGGTGGGCAAACTTATTCCGCAAAAAAAGGGGTGCATGTTGTGCCTCAAGCTTATTTGCGTTATGGCTCTGATGATTCAAAAATTACTTATGGTTTGGGTATCAATGCGCCATTTGGTTTGGCAGTGGATTGGACAGGTTCGGGTGCACCTTTCTCTGAATTGGCAGCAGGTTCTGATAGTGTAACTTTTTCTGAAATTCAGGCCGTGTTGATTAACCCTAATATTGCTTACCAAATCAATGATGCGTTTTCTGTCGCTGTGGGTATACAGTATTACAATGCGTTTAAAGTACATTTGGATGGGCAGTCGTTGAATATTGGTGGCTCAGGTGATGGTTTTGGTGGCAACTTTGCTGCAATGTATAAGTCTGACAAATGGAGTGTTGGTGCGAGCTATCGTTCAGCTGTAAAGGTTGATGTGACAGGTACGGCAGTTGGTCAGGATGCTTTGGCTATATTGGGCTTAAATGGTATTGGAGCAAATGCGACAACTTCGGTGACATTCCCAGATTTACAGACCTTGTCTGTTGCTTATCAAGCTACACCAGACCTTTTGGTTAGTGCTCAGGTTGACCGTATTAACTGGACGACTTTTGATAAAATTGAAGTTAATTACGAGCCTTCTACGTTGAATATTGCAACAGGTACAACGTCAACGATTCCTGAAAACTGGAAAGCAACAATTGCTGTTCGTGTAGGTGCTGAGTGGAAGATGAACAAATCAACACGACTTCGTGCTGGTTATACATCGGACCCAACACCAACGAACCCCACTGATTTCTCTCCACGTTTACCTGGTAATGATAGGCAATTGATTTCATTGGGTTATGGGCATGATTTTTCAGATGATTTAACCATGGACTTGGCTTATATGTATGTTTGGTTGGATGATAGAATTGCCGCTGCACCAACGAAGACTGCTTATCACGGCACATATACGGGGCAGGTTCACCTTTTATCAGGTGGCGTAACGTATAAGTTTTAAAAGACTGATAATGTCATCAATAAAGGCGTTGTTTCGTGTGAAACAGCGCCTTTTTTATGTGTTAAACCATGCTTGCTTTGCAATCATCTCGCTTGCCATTAGCTTGCGGGATATTGTATAGATGAAGATTGGAGAAAATATGCGCTACGATTGGACAGTTGAAGAAATTGAGAAGTTATTTGCGCTTCCGTTTAATGATTTGATGTTTCAAGCCCAGCAAGCGCACCGCGCCAACTTTGATGCCAATGAAGTGCAGCTATCCACTTTGCTTTCGATTAAAACGGGTGGTTGCCCAGAAGATTGCAAATATTGCCCGCAATCATCGCGCTACAATACGGATTTAGAATCCGAGCTTTTGATGAAAAAAGATGAGGTAATGAAGGCTGCGAAAATTGCCAAAGAAAAAGGTGCATCGCGCTTTTGTATGGGCGCGGCATGGCGCGAACCCAAAGGCAGAGCTTTTGATTTGGTGTTGGATATGATTCGTGAAGTCAAAGCCATGGATATGGAAGCTTGCGCCACCTTGGGCATGTTGGATGCTGAGCAAGCCAAGAAACTTAAAGATGCGGGTTTGGATTATTACAATCACAACCTTGATTCTGACCCTGAATTTTATAAAACCATTATTTCTACACGCACTTATGAAGAGCGTTTGGACACGCTTAAAAACGTGCGTAAACAGGGCATGAGCGTATGTTGTGGTGGCATTGTAGGTATGGGTGAAGCAATTCGTAATCGGGCGGGCATGATTGCGCAACTTGCGCGTATGGAGCCACACCCTGAATCAGTGCCGATTAATATGTTGGTCAAGGTTGAAGGCACACCCATGGCTGATGTGGAAGATTTGGATAATTTTGATTTTATCCGCACCATTGCTGTGGCAAGAATTACTATGCCATCTTCGCATGTTCGTCTATCTGCTGGACGTGAAGTGATGTCTGAGGAAATGCAGTCCTTGTGTTTCTTGGCAGGTGCAAACTCGATTTTTTATGGTGAGAAACTACTTACCACAGGCAACAATGAAGCAGAACAAGATAGAGCATTTTTTGCCAAATTGGGTATTCGCCCTGAAGAAAAAGCGACACCGTCATCACGCCGCATGGTGGATGCCGTTGAAGATAGCATTGAAGGTGGAAACGAAGATGTGAAGGAGGTTGCTCATGTCGGATAAACCTTGGGGTGGTCGTTTTGAAGCACCAACGGATGCTTTTGTCGAAGCGTTTAATGCAAGCACGCATGTGGATGCACGCATGTATGCTGAAGATATTGCAGG
>CAMZLX010000142.1 GCA_947311795.1 uncultured Zetaproteobacteria bacterium | reverse complement strand
TCATACGCCACAAGCACATACACGGATAATGCCATCAGCTCTAAACCAAGGTACATCACCACAAAGTTGGTTGCTGAAACCATCAACATCATGCCCAGCACTGCAAAAATCATCAGCGTGTAATATTCGCCAACATTGGCAACATCTTTGATATAATTCAGTGATAAAATCATGGCAAAAATCGTTGCCACTAAAATTAATACTTTGGCATACGATGCAAATGCATCCAACTCAAAATAACCGTAAAAGGTCATGCTTGCGTCTTGACCTGACACACTCAACACGACTGCAATCACAGCAACGCATGTCGCAATGGATGTCCAAGCCACGATATTTTGTTTTGATTTAGAGATAAACACGCTCATCATCAACACAACCATACCCATCACTGCCATTATCATTTCAGGGTATATCAAATCCAAATGTTCTGGAAATGGGAATGGAAAAACTACATCAGCCATATGCCTTTAACCTCAATGCGCAGCGGCGCTTAACGCCGATGATTGTTCTAGTAGTAGTGCTGCAGCAGCATCTATTTTGCTTGTTGTCGATTGCTCAATCAAATGGGCAACGGACGCATGTAATAAATCCAACACGGGAACAGGATAGAAACCCACCCATAATGTAAGAAGAATTAAGGGGACAAACAGTGCAAACTCACGTTTACTCATTTCACCCATGGAACGAACTGTATCTTTGATAACATCGCCCATAATCACACGTTTATACATCCATAATGTATAACATGCGGATAGCACCACGCTGATGGTTGCTGCAATCGCAATCCATTTTGCGGAGACTGAAAGATGAATCGGGTCAGCAGCAAATGTACCCATCAATACCATGATTTCACCAATAAATGCAGATGAACCCGGCAAGGCAATGTTTGCCATGGAGAAAAACAACATAATCGCTGCAAAAATTGGCATCTGATTGACCACACCACCATAATCACCAATTTCACGTGTATGCAATCTATCATACATCACACCCACGCATAAGAATAATGCTGCGGCAATAAAACCATGGGAAATCATGCCCATCACTGCACCTTCCAAGGCTTGAGTAGTGAATACAAATGTACCCAGTGTCACAAACCCCATATGCGCAATTGATGAATAAGCAATCAAACGCTTCATATCACGTTGCATCATGGCAACCAATGAAATGTAGACAATCGCCACAAGGCTTAAACCAATCATCATGGGCGCAAAATATTGTGATGCATCGGGCAACATCGGCAATGAAAAACGCAAATAACCGTATGCACCCATTTTCAATAAAATACCTGCAAGAATCACTGAGCCAGCGGTTGGTGCTTCAGTATGCGCATCAGGCAACCAAGTATGCACCGGCCACATCGGCACTTTCACTGCAAAAGCGATAAAGAAGGCTATGAAAATCCAGAACTGCCATTGGAAGTTAAACGGGTAATCCATCAAATCCAACATGCTGAATGTGTGACCTGCTTCGAAATACATCGCAAGCACAGCCACCAACATCAACACAGAACCTGCTAAAGTGTAGAGAAAGAATTTAACCGTAGCATAAATCCGATTCTTGCCGCCCCACACACCAATCATCAAATACATAGGAATCAAAAGCGCTTCCCAGAAGAAGTAAAACAACATCACATCCAAGGCTGAGAACACACCAATTAGAGTCGTTTCAAGAATAAGGAAAGAAAGCATATATTCTTTCACACGGGTTTGAATACATTTCCAAGCCGATGCAATACAAATAATAATCAATAAACCCGCCAACACGATAAATGGCATTGAAATACCATCCACACCCAAGTGATAGTTTACATTAAAGGCTTCAATCCAAGGGTGAAACTCTTCAAACTGCATATGTGCTGTTGAGGTATCAAACATGAAAATCAAAGGCAATGTGACAATAAACGTTGCCACGGATGTTAATAGTGCTGCCCAACGCACCGTATTTTCATTGTTGATAAACAACCAAATGATAAGCGCACCAAATGTCGGCAAAAAGATTGCCAAAGACAAGATTGGGAAATCAAGTATGTTATTCAATTCCATCATCAATCTTCTCCCCTTACGCGTTTAACATCAAGTATGTTAACAAACCAAACACACCGATAACCATGGCGAAAGCATAATGATACACCAACCCACTTTGAATATTACGCATGAAAGATGCGCCTGTTTTCACTGAACCCACAATCACACCGTGAATCAAACCTTTATCAATCATTGCCAAGTCACCTTTCTGCCAGAAGAACGTGCCTAAATTGCGAACAGGTTTGACAATGGTTACCGCATAAAGCTCATCCCAATACCATTTATTCAACAAGAATTTGTAAAGACCTGGGAACATGTTTGCCAATTTGGCAGGCAATGGGCTTTCTTTAAAATACATAAAGAAGGCTAAACCAATACCTGTTAACGCGAGCACCAGCGCACCATACTCAAGCCAAAAGTGTGACCGTGTATGGTCTTCTTCGATGAGTTCCAATTTAATCAATGGGTTGTGCCCTTCCAACACAAACATTGAATCGCGGAAATAGCCATGTGCGAACTCATCACTTGTCATATTTAAAATCCAGTCACCCCACATACCTGCACCAACTGCGCCAATGGCTAGAATCATCAATGGAATCGTAATCACTTTTGGCGATTCATGCACATGTGCTTTGGTTTCAGCAGGTACACGGTCTGAGTTATGGAATGTTAAGAAGAACATACGGAAT
>CAMZLX010000141.1 GCA_947311795.1 uncultured Zetaproteobacteria bacterium | reverse complement strand
TGAGTCAGTTTTGGAGCGATATTGTTCACACCTTAACCCCGTATATACCTGGCGAACAACCCAAAACAAACAATCTGATTAAACTCAATACCAATGAGAACCCCTATCCGCCCTCAGCCAAAGCCCTGCAAGCCATTCAAGATGCAACGGATGAAGGTTTACGTTTATATCCCGATCCCAACAGCAATGTTTTAAAACAAAGCATTGCCAATTTTTATAACCTTAATGTCAACCAAGTGTTTGTGGGCAACGGTTCGGACGAAGTGCTGGCACATATTTTTCAAGGTTTGCTCAAACACGATAAACCACTGCTTTTCCCTGATATTTCATACAGCTTTTATCCTGTGTATTGTGGTTTATACGGTATTGATTACAAAACTGTGCCTTTGAATGAAAAGTTTGAAATTGATATTGAAGATTATAACCAAGACAACGGTGCAATTATCTTCCCCAACCCCAATGCACCAACAGGCATTGGTTTAGGTTTAAAAAGCATAGAAAAACTACTACAAAACAACCCTAAAAGTGTAGTGGTCGTTGATGAAGCATATATTGATTTCGGCGGCGAATCTGCTGTAGCTCTTATCAACACTTACCCCAACCTTGTGGTCGTGCAAACAGTATCCAAGTCACGTGCTTTGGCAGGTTTGCGCGTTGGTTTCGCTATGGCGCACCCCGATTTGATTCAAGGCTTAATACGCATCAAAGATAGTTTCAACTCATACCCATTGGATAAGCTTGCCACCCTAGGCGCTGCAGTGGCGATAGATGATGTAGAATACTTCAAGGACACCTGCCAAAAGGTGATACAGACACGTGAGCATTTGAATAGACAACTTAAGCAACTTGGCTTTGAAGTTTTACCATCACAAGCCAATTTTGTGTTCGCCAAACATACAAGCTTGGATGCAGCCCACCTTGCTCAAGCTTTGCGTAAACAAAATATTATTGTTCGCCACTTTTCAGCACCACGAATTGAAGCTTATCTGCGTATTAGCATTGGAACAGATGCTGAAATTGCGCAACTTATTCAAAGCCTAACTTCAATCATTTCAAACACATAGAAGGCACCACTTTCAACTACAGGCTTGAAGTTTGTATTTTATACCCTCGCCGCTATAATCCACTCCGCTCAAAAACTGGTGGCTTCATTTAAAGCCATCAAAACAGATGGAACATAAAGGGGAAAAGCAATGGCTTTAACCA
The DNA here is from genome assembly GCA_947311795.1 of uncultured Zetaproteobacteria bacterium. Classification (GTDB taxonomy): domain Bacteria; phylum Pseudomonadota; class Zetaproteobacteria; order Mariprofundales; family Mariprofundaceae; genus Ghiorsea. The sequence goes on along the minus strand of CAMZLX010000141.1, from coordinate 4,707 downwards.
AAAAACAACTGGCAGACTTTGAAAAACAACTTTCTGACTGGAAACTAGAGCTTGAAGAAAGTCAAAATGAAAATGTACATCAAATGCATGGTCAAGAAACAACAGCATTTCCTGATGTTGCCGACCAAGCAGCTGCAGAAACAGACCTAAGCTTTGATATCCGTATCAAAAGCCGCGAGCTTAAGTTGATCCATAAAATTGGCGAAACACTTCATCGCCTGCGTGAAGGTGACTTTGGTGTTTGTGATGGTTGCGGCGGTGACATCAGCATCAAACGTTTGCAAGCTCGCCCTGTCACCACACTTTGCATTGATTGTAAAAATGAACAGGAACAAGCCGAAAAAACACGTATTGATTAATGATTAGACCGTTTAAACAAAAAGGGAGCTAAACAGCTCCCTTTTTTATGCCCTGACGAACCTTATAAATCGATAAAAGAGCTTGTGTTTAAAAAGATAAGGCGCACTGCGCACAGAATGCGAGGTATATTTCACATATATTGAGCATTAGAGCACAGCGCAACACAGTATTTTTAGTGCAAAAACACTTTTTTCTTTAACTCTATTTTTGTGAACCAATTGCCGCACGAACTGCCGTTAAAAACTCATCCACATCTTTAAATTCACGGTAAACCGATGAAAATCGAACATACGCCACACCATCAAGATTACGCAATTGCTCCATCACATAGTCACCAATAATGTCTGCTGATATTTCATTCTCACCTGATTCTTGTACTGCCCTTAACACATTATACACAGACTTTTCAAGGTCATCCGCTGAAACAGGACGCTTCTCTAGTGCCTTTTGCATACCATTGCGAATTTTCTCAATGTTAAATGCAACACGTGTGCCGTCTTTCTTAATCACCAACGGTAAACGCAATTCAGGGCGCTCAAAGCTGGAAAACCTTTTACCACACGCATCACATTGACGGCGGCGGCGAACTGCCGCACCATCTTCAATCACCCGCGAATCAATCACTCGCGTGTCTTCATGTGCGCAAAAGGGGCAAAACATAAATCAATCAGTCCGTATAAATTGGGAATCGGTCGGTTAACACTTTCACTTCTGCAAACACTTCAGCATGAACCGCTGCATCTTCAGGCGCAGCCAAGACTTTCAAAATCATCGCACCAATCTGCTCCGCTTCAGCGTCTTTCATGCCGCGTGCCGTAATCACAGATGCGCCAAGGCGAATGCCTGAGGTGACAAACGGAGATTCTGGGTCAAATGGAATGGTGTTTTTATTGGTGGTAATACCTGCTGCTTCTAAAGCTTCCTCAGCGATTTTACCTGTAATACCTTGATTGCGCACATCCACACGGAACATATGACAGTCAGTGCCGCCTGAAACCACACGTAAACCACCATCCACCAATACTTTGGCTAATGCTCTGGCATTGGCGATGACTTGCTTTTGATCATCTTTAAACTGGTCTTGCAAAGCTTCACCAAATGCCACAGCTTTAGCAGCAATCACATGCATCAAAGGACCACCTTGAATACCTGGGAAAATACGTGAATTTAGTTTTTTCGCCAAATCATCATCATCAGTCAAAATCATGCCACCGCGAGGACCGCGTAATGTTTTGTGTGTCGTGGTTGTAATCACATGCGCATGACCCACTGGTGATGGGTATTCGCCCGCAGCAATCAGCCCTGCGTAATGCGCCATATCTACAAACAACACCGCGCCCACAGAATCTGCAATTTCGCGCATACGTTTAAAATCAATCTCACGTTCATAAGCCGATGCACCACCAATAATCATTTTAGGTTTGTGCAGGTCTGCCAGTTTTTGCATCACATCATAATCAATCAGCTCTGTGCCTTCTTCCACACCATACGCCACCACGTTGTATAAACGACCTGAGAAGTTGACGGGTGAACCGTGAGTTAAATGCCCACCATGCGACAAATCCATGCCTAAAATCGTATCGCCGGGGTTAAGCACCGCCATATACACCGCCATATTAGCTTGTGAGCCTGAATGTGGCTGCACATTGGCATGTTTGACACCAAAAATTTCTTTCGCGCGCTCTTGTGCCAATGCTTCAACTTTATCTACATGCTCGCAGCCACCATAATAACGGCGCGAAGGATAACCTTCGGCATATTTATTGGTCATCACTGAGCCTTGGGCTTGCATCACAGCTTTGGACACAATGTTTTCACTGGCAATCAATTCCAGCGTATGTTGCTGGCGACCAAGCTCATCTTTTATCGCTTGTACGACAATATCGTCATCCAAGTCTTTTTGAAAAAAATCTTCACGTGTTGTCATTAAACACTCCATATATTCAAAAAATTAAAACAAATAAGGGCTCACTGAGGAGCCCTTATTACAAATCATTATATTGCTATTTACAAGCTTATTTCGCTTAGTTAAAGCGACGCTCACGGATACGAGCCGCTTTACCGCGCAATTCACGCAAATAGTAAAGCTTAGCGCGACGAACGCGACCATGACGTTTCACTTCGACGCTTTCAAGCATAGGTGAGTGTAATGGAAAAACACGCTCAACACCAACGTTGCTAGAAATTTTACGCACTGTGAAGCTGCTTGAAATACCTTTGTTGTGACGGGCAATAACAACGCCTTCATAAGCCTGAATACGCTCACGCTTTTCAACTTTTCCGCCTTTAAGGTCTTTATAATCAACCACGCGTACGTTAACGCGAACAGTATCGCCTTCACGGAAACTTGGAATATCACTACGAATTTGGTCTGCTGTTACATCATCTAAAGCACGCATTTTGCTTATCCTCCAACATCTTAGGAGCAGCCCATCACCATTGATTGTTAGCCGCTCTCATTTAAAAGGTGGCGCAGCATAACGAGACAACCCAAAGAATACAACACCTATTTTAAAACCTTTAAACATCCCAATAAAGCCATATATTAACCAGGTTTACCAAATACAGTGCAACATCATATAAAATACAATCTCCCCCCTATCTGCCTAACCATTACCCTGCAATAGCTTCACCAATATTTGCTGCCAAATGAGGGGTGAAGCAAAATGTTTTTTGCGCCCACTTTGGTTGCAGATATTGGAGTATTGAAGATATTTAGGGCATTTTCTTTGCTTCGTTTCTTTGATGTCAAAGAAATGAAGATAAATAAGCATACTTTTGAACCAAATCTTTTTTAGCTACCACTTCAACTAGGTTTTTTTCTATTTATTCCTATAAGTACCTGTAAATTTCCATATACCAAAGTACAAAGCAGAAAAAACACCCACTGACATTACCCAAAAAGCTAACTGGCCTGATACAAAGTTGAATGCCACAACGCATACTCCAAAAGATAATATAGTTAACAGCCTATACTTATCTCTCGTTTTTTTAAGATTACCATTCATACATTTACCTACTTTTCATCAACGATAATACTTCCATCAAGTAAAGCTTTCAAGCTCTTCGCTTAACACCATCCACGCTTCTTCAACTTCATCCAGCCGCTGTCTTACAACATTATGTTCAGTGGTCAGTTTTAACAGCCTTGATTTCTCACTTTCTTCATAAATCGCCGAATCTGCTAAAGCTTCATTTAATGTCGTTTCTTTGCCGTGTAATATTTCCAGCTCTTTCTCTAACTTTTTAAGCTGATTACGTTTGGGCTGCAAGGCTTTGCGTTTTTCCGCATCATCTTTGCGTTTAGCTTTGCGCGCAGCTTGGGTGTGCTCGCCGCTGCTTGTTTCCTTCTGCGTGCTGGCAACACCCTGCTCACTCAACCACTGCGCATAATCATCAAGGTCACCCGTAAATGGCTCTGCCTGTCCATGCGAAACTAGCCACAAATCATCGCATACAGTTCGTAACAAATGTCTATCATGTGATACCAATACCATCGCCCCTTCAAAGCTTTGCAAGGCAAGCGTAAGCGCATGGCGCATATCCAAATCCAAGTGGTTGGTCGGCTCATCCATCAATAATAGGTTGGGTTGTTGATAGACAAGCATGGCAAGCACCAGCCTTGCTTTTTCACCACCTGAAAACCCTGAAATCGGCTCCAATGCCATGTCACCATTAAAGGCAAAGCCACCCAAAAACAAACGTGCTTCTTTTTCCGATAAATCAGAATTAAGTTCAAACAAGTGCTGCACAGGTGAAGCACTGCTATCCAGTTGCTCAAGCTGATGTTGGGCAAAATAACCAATATTCAAACCTTTGGAAGCAACGCACTTGCCAACTTTGGGCGTAAGCTCTCCTGCCAACAACTTAATCAATGTGGATTTTCCCGCTCCATTTGGCCCAAGCAGTCCTATTCTATCTTGGGGAAGTAGGCTTAATGATATATTATCTAAAATGTTCAAATCCGCATAAGCAAAGCTCACTTTTTGCAGTTGAAGTAAAGGGTTAGGCATAAACCCTGTATCTTTAAAGGCAAAAGAAAACTGCGAATCAACATGCGCAGGTGCAATCTTTTCCATACGCTCCAAGGCTTTGATACGGCTTTGCGCTTGTTTGGCTTTGGTGGCTTTGGCTTTAAAGCGCGTGATAAAGCTTTGCATGTGGGCAATTTCGCGCTGTTGCTTTTCAAAGGATGATTGCTGCAGCGCAAGCTGCTCGGCGCGGCGCAATTCAAAGGCAGTATAATTGCCTGCATACATGGTGATTTTGCTTTGCTCGATATGGGCAATAGTTGAAATCGTGCTGTCTAAAAACTCTCTATCATGCGAAATTAAAAGCAACGCACCT
>CAMZLX010000140.1 GCA_947311795.1 uncultured Zetaproteobacteria bacterium | reverse complement strand
ATTCGCCTTGAAAAAGCAGGTCGCAATTTGAAACAAGATGCGGGGCATGCCGCAGCCATTCAAAAGCTTTGGTCAACCTATGCCCAAGAAATGGTTGAACGCGAGAAGCATCATCAAACCACGGATAACCTATTAGAATTTCCTTGGTTGTTGGAAGAGTTACGTGTATCCCTCTTTGCGCCTAGCCTTAAAACTTCACAGCCTGTATCCATCAAACGTTTAGAAAAAATTTGGAAAGAACTCATCCAGTAACCCTATTTATCTTTTACGTTGTGTGATTTTACACTCGACTTTTTTCAAGCTGTCGTTAAGCTGCCTTTCGGGGAGTTTGCTTGCATGAAAAAAATACTCATCATATTTAGCATTGGTATTGCCTTCTCGTTTGCTGCATTTGCATTTGTCCTTCACTGGGAGAAAAGTAAACGTCAGCAAGAGTTCTCCATTCGTGCTTTAGCTCATACTGCCGCCATACGCACTGGCTTTGAGACCATTGCCAAACAGCAAGAAGACATACGTTTTCTTATCGAATTCAACTTCAATGATAAATCAAATCACAAAAGAGAACCTGCCGATTTTATCCAAATGCTTAGCCCGATTATTACGCACGAGCCTTCCATGCGGAGTATTCATTGGGCAGTTCTGGACGAAGACAATTATATACAATTTATTTTCGGTTCATCTGATGGGGATACCGCTAAGCTACACAACGTCATCCCACCCTTAAAAACTATTTCAGCTCATATGATGGATAACAATAATACGTTGGCACTTATATCGCCCATCACCAACACTGTGAATACGATTTCAAATGATGAAATACTTCAAGGTAAGGTTGAAGCACAGCTTATTTCTGAGTGGAAAATATCTACACTTGTTGAGCAGTCACTGAAGTTTGTTCCTGTCTCGGCAATGGACATTCGCTTATCTATTGTCTCAAACGATGAGAATAAAGAATTTTATTTTTACCCATCCAGAAGTCGCACTGAAGCTGATGAAGACAAACATACCGATGTAAAATCCACCAATATATTCACCTTTAAAGGGTTAACCATTCAAGCTGAGTTTGAAGCTGCACCTCAATTTTTAAGAGACTTCCCTATTGTTCTAGCGTGGCAAACCTTATTCACTTGGATGCTAGCTACATTCATTTTAACATGGTTCCTACATCGACGTGAAAAACGACGGATTAAACTCAGGCGTATTGTTGATAATCTCCAAGACGTTTATTATCAAATGGACATGCATGGCAAGATAATTTTTGTCTCAAAATCCATCAACACGCTGGGTTATACCCAAGAGACAATGGTTGGTTCATATGCCTCTGATTATTTTGATGACCCTGAAGCTTTTAAAACTTTACTGGATAACCTCAGTAAATCAGGTACAAAAAAACTGCACGATTATCATGTTCAGATTAACCATAAAAACGGTGAAGCCCTTTGGATCTCTCTTAATGCAAAATACATATACAATACTAAAAATGCAGCCATTGGTATTGAAGGTACCCTTCATGATTTTACAGAACGTAAGGAGCAACAAGATGAATTGAAACAAGCTGATAAGCTTGAAAATTTAGGGATTATGGCAGCTGGAATTGCCCACAACTTTAATAATATTTTGGCTGTCATTATTGGCAATACGTCACTCGCTAAACTTCATGCCAACGATAATGAAAGCCTAGAAAACCACCTAAACGAAATCGAAAAAGAAAGTGAAAAAGCAACATTAATTTGTAAACAAATTTTAGTATATACTGAGCTAAACCATCATGAAACAAAAAGCCTCAACATCAGTCAAGCAATTCATAGCTTGTCTAGTATGATTCAGGCATCTTTTTCTAAGCTTGCAGATATTCAATTTAACTTACAAACCAATGTGCCAAATATATCCTACGCTGACCCCGATTTAATTCGTCAAATGGTCATTGATTTGATTCACAATGCAGCGGAATCCTATGGTGAAAACTACGGTGTTGTTCAAGTCCGAACAGGTCTTCAGGTTTTGGAGAAAGACAAAATACGCCACTGCATTGGCGTAAAAAATCATCAAGCAGGCGAATACCTTTTCCTCACCATATCTGACCAAGGATGCGGCATCCCAAAAGATGTTCAATCCAAAATATTTGAGCCTTTTTTCTCAACGAAATTTGTAGGGCGAGGGCTTGGTTTAAGCGCTGTTCGTGGCACTATTTTATCCTACAGTGGTTTGATTTTACTTGAGTCTCAGGAAAATGAAGGCACTACAATTACGATATTCCTACCCATTGACAATACAGATACATAAGCAGACATTTCGCCGCCTTATGAAAAACAATGTGAATCACAATATCAACTCAACTATCGCGATGAAGCGAATTTCCAAGCTATGGCTGCTCTTGCCATTGGCTGTGGTTCGCATTGTTGATAGAAAAGTTTAACAACTGATTTCATAATATTACAACAAGCAACCGCAGGAATAACTGCCCTGTTGCTTGTTTCTCATTGTTCCATGTTTAACATCCATCATTTGTTGTTCTTGCGTTTGCTCCATTCGAGGAGAGAAACAAATGAACGCTCAAGTTCACACACAACAAAAAAATATACACATCGGCATTTTACTTGCCACAGGTGCGGCACTTGGTTTTTCAGCCAAGGCGATTTTCGTTAAGCTCGCTTATGCATACGATGTTGATGCTATAACCATGCTGATGTTTCGCATGATGTTTGCTTTGCCTTTCTTTGTTGTGATTGTGTGGATGGAAGAGCGAAAAAACCACAAACGTATCAGCCGTAAAGATTTTATATCCATTACCCTTTTGGGTTTGGTGGGTTATTATTTATCCAGCTTATTGGACTTTATGGGTTTGATGTATATCAGCGCAGGTTTGGAGCGGTTAATCTTGTTTTTGTTCCCCACCATGGTGGTATTTATATCAGCTATATTTTTGGGCAACCGCATTCAAAAAGAAGCTTATATTGCGCTTGGGTTAAGTTATGCAGGCATTGTACTTGCCATGGTCAATGATGTACAAATATCAGGAGAACATGTCTTTCTTGGCTCAGCCTTGATTTTTATTGCCACCATCACTTATTCTATCTTTTTGGTAGGTAGTGGTGAAATCATACCCAAGGTTGGCGCACGCAGATTTGCAGCTTACGCCATGATTGTGTCTTGTGTTGCAGTGTTTGTTCACTTTGCTTTCACGCGTGGATTAGCCGACTTTAACCAACCTATGCCTGTGTATGCTTATGGTTTGGCAATGGCAGTTTTCTCAACCGTCTTGCCGTCCTTTATGTTGGCAGCCGCCATGCACAGAATTGGTGCGAGTAAAACATCCATTGTGGGTGGTTTAGGCCCTGTGGCAACCATTGGTTTAGCGGCTATATTCTTAGCCGAGCCTTTGACCTTGATGCAGTT
>CAMZLX010000139.1 GCA_947311795.1 uncultured Zetaproteobacteria bacterium | reverse complement strand
TGGGCTGGGAAGAATATGCGCCGTTTGATGCGATTATTGTCACCGCGGGTGGCTTTGCATCGGACTTATGGTTGGACCAGCTTGTGGATGGTGGTGTATTGCTGTTGCCAGAGGGCGAAGGGAAATCGCATAGGTTGGTGCGTAGGCAAAAGCTTGAAGATAAAGTCCATGAAGAATATTTTGATGATTGTACGTTTGTACCGTTGCTGTCTGGCGTGAATGGATGACAGAAACCATTAAAAAAGAGTCATGGCTTCGCCGTTTATACCATTGGACATTATCATGGGCAGAACACCCATCAGCCAAATATGCATTGTTTTTTATTGCACTGATTGAATCCAGTGTGTTTCCCATTCCGCCTGACATTCTTTTGGTCGCCTTAGCCTTGGGGCAACCCAAGCTGGGTATGCGTTTGGCAGCCATTACCACAGCAGGTTCAACCGTTGGTGCAGCACTGGGTTATGCCATTGGTTTGTTTCTCTTGGCAAGCATTGGACAACCGATTATCGATTTTTACGGATTATCATCTCAATATATCAAAGCTGAGGGTTGGTTTGCTGAATATGGGGTGGCGATTGTGTTGATTGCTGGGTTTTCGCCCATTCCTTTCAAGGTGATTACCATTGCTGCGGGTGCATTTGGTTTAGATTTTATTCTCTTTATATTATCTGCTTTGGTGTCTCGGGGGGCACGCTTCTTTATTGAAGGTGCAATGATGCAGTGGGGCGGTGACAAACTTCGTGGTTTTGTTGAAAAACATTTTGAGTGGTTAACGCTTGGTGCCACAGCTTTGGTTGTGCTTGGTTTTATTGTGATAGGGATGTTGGGTTAATGCAAAGCTTACGTATTCTTAGCTTGTTTTTAATTGGATTTACGTTCTTTGGCTGCGCACGGTATGATTATTCCCCGCGTGGTATTCATGTGATTCTTCAAGAAATTCCTGGTGTCAATAAAAATGCAAAGACCCATATTGTAAAAAAAGGTGAAACTTTAGCGCTGATTGCCCGGACATATAAAGTTGATTATAAAGATATTGCACGCTTAAACGGCATCAAAGCACCCTATACCATTTATGTTGGACAGAAGCTTTGGATTCGGAAAGGTAGTGGTTCTGCTTCTGCGACGCGTGCGCCAACATCCTCCAGTAAGAAACCACCCCGAGCCTCACCTTCACCAACGGTTGCCGCACCAAGCAAGGGTTCATTTCGATTGATTTGGCCCGTCAAAGGGCGGCTAAGCAGTAAGTTTGGACCACGAAACGGTCGAAAACATGATGGTATTGATGTGGCAAATAAAGTTGGCACGCCCATTGTTGCAGCACAATCAGGTGAAGTGGTGTATGCCGATAATAAGTTAACTGGTTACGGTAATTTGATTATTATTCGCCATAACGCCAGCATGTTTACGGCTTATGCACATAGCAATCGTATGTATGTGTCTAAAGGTGATAAGGTGAGGAAAGGTCAACATATTGCTGATGTTGGTGAAACAGGACGGGTGACAGGGCCACATTTACACTTTGAATTGCGCCGTGGTGATAAGGCGATTGACCCACTTCCTTATTTGCCTAGACGCTAAATTGTCTTAGCAAGGGGTTGAAACCAGTGCGTCGGATACTTATGGAGTGATTAAGCTTTTTAACGCAGGAGAATGGATTGAGTAACAAAGAAAAAGATAATAAACAAGATATTGAACAAAGCGATGTGGAAGAAAAGGTTGAAGAAACTCAGGTTGAGAAAGACGATGCCCAAGAAGTTGGAGAAGTAGACCCGCTTGAAGCGGTGCAAGCAGAAGCTGCAGCGTTGAAAGATAAGCTGCTTCGTCAACACGCGGAGATGGAAAACTTGCGTAAACGCACAGAGCGGCAAGTTGCTGACGCGCATAAATATGCGATTGAAAAGTTTGCGACATCCTTGTTGGATGTTGTGGATAATTTAGAGCGTGCTGTGGAAACGGAAGAAGGCAACGAAAAAGCAGTGCGTGAAGGCGTGGCGTTAACCTTGGACTCATGGCATAAAGTTGCGGAAAAGTTTGCGTTAGAGCGCATTGATGCTGTGGGGCAGAGCTTTGACCCACATTTCCATGAAGCACTTTCCAAAATGCCATCAGAAGAAGCTGAAGATACAGTTATTGCTCAACATGTAGCTGGGTATACGCTAAACGGACGATTAATCCGTGCTGCAAAAGTCTTGGTCTCAAGCGGTCCTGCGAAATCATAAACCTAAAATTCTTATAAGCGCCTGCCTCTTGGGTGAGGCGGTGCGTTATGATGGCGGGCATTGTTTAAAACATTTGGATGAACATGGTTTTGCTCTGATTCAATCGTGGCAAGCGCAAGGTTTGTTGCTTCCACTTTGCCCTGAAGTGTCGGGTGGTTTACCTGTGCCGCGTCCTGCGGCTGAAATTCTAGGAAATAGTGTAAGAACACGAGAAGGTGTTGATGTGACGGCTGCTTTTAAGGCTGGCGCAAACAAGGCGTTGGCTTTATGCCAGCAACACCAAATTCAATATGCTATTCTGAAGCAGGGAAGCCCTTCATGTGGTAATTTCTTGATTAATGATGGTTCATTTCAAAGCGTCAAAATCCAAGGTACTGGGATAACAGCATCGCTTTTACAGCGCCATGGTATTCAAGTGTTCAACGAAACAGAGTTGCCTGTTTTAGAACAAAGCCTTAACAGCACCAAGTGTTGTTAAGGGACAAAGATGTCGTACACGAATTGTGAGTGTAAACCACCAAGATGAATGGTGTTGGAGCCTTTGTTAAGCTTCGTTTTGTTGTTTACTTTCTCATTGTTGACCCATGTGCCGAGGCGCGATTGTGTATCAACGATATAAACGTCAGTTGCTTTTTGAACGATTTGGCAATGGTGCCGAGATATAACGTATGGTGCAATATCATGTATTTCCAGATGTTTACGTGTGGGTTTGGCGGAAAACCATGATGACTTACTGGCATGTTTTGACCACCGACCAATGGTGAAGGGATTATTATCTATAACCATGGAGCTCATGTCGTACAGACTGTGTTTGGCAGGTTCGCTGATGCCTTTAATTAGAATAACACTGGGTTTAGCATGTGTTTCTTCTTCAATTTCTGTTAGCTGGGTTTCTAGATTGACCACACGTTTATTCATGGTGCGCATGCGTTGGAATAAATGGGTCATGACGGATTCAACAGCATCTTTATTGGATTGAAACGCTTCAAATAATGATGGCTTATCAAGTATGGATACGCTGACATCACCAAGCGCCACAACATTTGCAGAGCATGTTGAGCCATCAATCAAACTCATTTCACCAAACACTTGATCTTCCCCGAGTTCTGCAAGAACCACTTCATGCCCAGCGTTTGACCTGCGTGTAACCTTGACCCGACCTTTTTGAATAACAAAAATGCGAGCATTCTTTTTACCTTCCTCTAAAATAACTTTCCCATCTTTGAAGCGCTGTAGACTGCCCATATTTCCCTCTATCATACTAGACCTCCATAATCCTTAAACCATAGACACTGTTGTCAGTGTTGTATAGTTGGGCTAAAAACACAGGAACTCTCAACCGTGTATAAAATCACATATTAAACGTATCGCTTGCACGCTTGCTTTGCTTCCATAGTCTACGTTGTATGATGAATAAATGTTTTAACTTCCAAGCCTGTAGCCAAAAATTGATATTAATTGTTCTTGCAGCTTGCTTTATGCCATTCCTTGCGGTTGCAGAACAATTCACCCGTGATGATTTGATCACATACATCCTTAAAGAAACGGATTTGTCTAAAGAGTATGTGTCGCAACATGTTAACGCTGCAAAATTTGATGCAGACTTGATTCGTAAAATGAATACACCTTATGAAGCACGCCCTTATAAGGAATATCGCCCCTTATTTATCAATGATAGATTGAAGAAAAAATCAGATGCTTTTTTAAAAAAACATGCAGATATTTTTAAGCAAGCCCAAGCTAAATATGGTGTTGCGCCTGAAATGATTACTGCGATTTTGGGCATTGAAACCCGCTTTGGTGAAAACTGGGGCAGAGATAGGGTATTGGATGCTTTGGTCACACTGGCAACAGGTTATGAGCGTAGGGCAAAGTTTTTTCGTAAAGAGCTCCAAGCCTTTTTGGTGTTGTGCAAAGAAGAAGGGCTAAATCCTGCTGATATTGAAGGGTCTTATGCAGGTGCATTTGGTGTGACGCAACTGATGCCAACATCTTTTTTAGAGTATGCAGTCGATGGCAATCATGATGGCAAACGCGATGTTTGGCATACACCTGAAGATATTATTTTTAGTGTGGCATATTACTTTAGTCGTTATCACTGGGATAATAATAAAATGGTGGCGCATGTATTTTCAAGCTTGCCTACACATAAGTTGATAACGTGCGCACTTAAAGATGAAACGCGTAAGTATCGTAAATTATCTGAATTTGAAGCTGTGGGTTTAACCAAGCCTGAAGGTTGGTTTTCAGATGAAGAGGTGGCTTTGATTTCACGCGAAACGGCAAAAGGGAAAGCGTATTTCTTGGTGAATCGTAATTTTCATGCCGTCACCCGCTGGAACCGTTCGTGGAATTATTCTTTGGCAGCCACAGAGCTTGCTTATATGTTGGGAAATGAAAAGTGTGATATAGGCGGGTAATATGCGCCTGTTTTTTGTTTGTTTATTAAGCTTTGTATTGATTTCAGGGTGTTCACCAACGCGCTACCCACCTGGGTATCACGGTCAACCTCAACCCACTTCGCCAACATCACCGCATTTGGGTGAAGGTGGCAAAGTTAAACGCGGCAACCCATATCAAATTGATGGTTTATGGTATTATCCACTGACGACAGGTGAAGCCTATGATGAAGTCGGCATTGCTTCGTGGTATGGAGAAAAGTTTCATGGTTTAACCACTGCCAATGGTGAGAAGTATAATATGTATGCTATGACAGCAGCGCATACCACACTTCCCATGCCGTCGATTGTGCGCGTGACCAATTTGCAAAACGGAAAATCCATTGAAGTGCGCGTGAATGACAGAGGGCCTTTTATCAAAAGTCGTTTGATTGATTTATCCTATGCTGCGGCAAAAGCATTGGGTTATGATAAGCAGGGCACAACCAAAGTGCGTGTGCAAACGTTGTATAGTGCGGATATAAGCCATGAAAAAGTAAATATACCTCGCCCTAAAACTGTGCCTGTTTTGATTTCACCGCCTGCGAATAAAATACCCACACCCGTAAAACCTGTTGAACAAGCTGACCCTCAAGCTGGATTGTTGGCTTATGTTCAGGTGGGTGCATTTTCGACAAAAGCGCGTGCACATCAAATTGTGGAAGGATTGAAGGGGAAAGCGGAACATGCTTCTGCCCAAGTGATTCCTCAGAATACGGCGACAGGGCAAGTCTATCGGGTGCGCCTTGGCCCCTTTGATTTGGATGCAGATGCCAATCAAACCTTACAAAGTGTGCAGGCTTCAGGTTATCCTGCAGCCATGGTCATTCATGATTGAGAATCAACAAAAAATCATCACTGCATTTGGCTCTTCGCGGATTACACCCGATGATGCAAGGTTTAAAGATGTTGAAGCACTGTCCCAAAAGCTTGCATTGGCGGGTTGGCAAGGGCTAGTGGGCGGGCATCAAGGTATGATGGCGGCATTTTCACAAGGTATTCGTGCTGGTGGCAAAGATGTGACAGGTATTACCTTGGAAGTGTTTCCTACGCCACCCAACAACACCTTAAGCGAAGAAAAACGCGCCTCAGACTTTTTTGAGCGTATGCAAATGCTGATTGAACAAGCCGATGCTTATATTGTTTTACCTGGTGGATTAGGCACATTGGCAGAGTTTGCGATGACATGGGATTTGCTTGCCATTCGTGTGTTGGAGTCGCGCCCTTTGATCGTGTATGGTGATATGTGGCAACCCTTGGTGAATATGATGAAGCAGCAATTGGTGATGAGTGTTGACCATGGGTTTGAAAGCATTGTATTTTGTGAAACCCATGCACAAGTGTTAACAGCATTGGAAGATATATAAACATGGCATTTGAAGATATAAAATTAACCATACCTTTGGAAGAAGGCGGGCAACGTTTGGATTCAGCCTTGGCTGCTATTTCCACTTATTCAAGGCGGCGTTTGCAACGTGCCATTGATGAGGGTGGGGTATATCTGAATAAAAAGCGTTGCCGTAAAGCGGGGCGCATTATTCAAGGTGGCGAGAAAGTACGCATTGTGATGTTGGATGATGAAAAGCTTGTGCCGTTTTCTGAGTCGCAAATTGTTTGGCGTGAGCAATCATGGGTGCTGGTGCATAAAAAAGCGGGGCAATATGCTCAAGAAGCATTGCACAGAAGCAAAGGCACGCTGCCCTACGAAATTGCAATGGCTTTGAAGCTCACGCCTGTACAAAACAAACATTTAAGACCTGTTCACCGTTTGGATAAAGGTACATCGGGATTGATGATGTTTTCTTATGAACCTAAGGCATTGCAACATTTGCAACACCATTGGCAAAAGGCAGTGGATAAAGAATACATGGCGGTTGTCTCGCCTGCGCCAAGTTGGGATTCACAGTTGATTGAATCCTCAATTTCAGCCAAAGCAGACAGGATGGGGCGTTATCATGTGGATGCGAAAGGTAGAGCCTGTAAGACAGATGCTTATGTGATGGAACGTCGGGATAACAAGGCTTTGTTGCGACTTATTCCGCATACTGGGCGAACCCATCAATTGCGTGTACATTTGGCATCGTTAGGTTGCCCCATTGTGGGTGACACACGTTATGGCGGCAGCAAACATAAACGTATGATGCTACATGCTAAAAGATTAAACATTAAAGGTTTTGCGATGCGCTCACGAGAAACAGAACTCACGTGGAGCGTTGAGCCAGAGGGAGATTGGGAATGGTGAAAGGTTTGATTTCAAGTGTGATGTTGGGCTTGTGTTTGCTGGTGCAGCATAGTCTTGCCTTGGCAGCGCCTGCAAGCTGGCCTATGGAGCCGAATGTAAAAGCCAAATCATGGGTATTACTTGATGCGCGCTCAGGTCAAATTCTTGCCAAACATGAAGAAAATTTGCGTTTGCCACCTGCAAGTATGACCAAAATGATGACCTTATACCTTTCGTTTGAAGCTGCAAAACGCGGCACCTTGGATTTGGATGAGCGGGTGAATGTCAGTAAAAAGGCATGGAAAATTGGTGGCAGCACCATGTTTTTAGAGCCGCGTATGCATCCCACGGTGCGTGAAGTGTTGCATGGTATCGCAACCTTGTCTGGCAATGATGCATCCATTGTGATTGCAGAGCATTTGGCAGGCTCAACCGATGAATTTGTACGTTTGATGAACAATAAAGCGGCTGAACTTGGTATGCAAAATTCACATTTTATGAACCCCACAGGTTTCCCTGAAGATAATCATTTCAGCACAGCCATGGATATGGCAAAACTTGGTGTTGCGCTTTGGCGCGATTTTCCAGATTTTTTCACAATTTTTGCTGAAAAAAGCTACACCTTTGATGGCAGGAAACAATGGAATCGTAATAAATTGTTGTGGTCATTGCCTGAAGCGAAAGGCATGAAAACAGGGCATACAGAAGAAGCAGGTTACTGTTTAACAGGCGCTTCGGAGAAAGGAAACATGCGTTTGGTATCTTCATTGTTTGGTGCTGAATCGGATAAATTAAGGCAAGAGCAGTCTAAAGTGTTGCTAAAATATGGTATGCGCCAGTTTGTCACGGTTCGCCCCAAAGAGCGTGATATTAAACGTAAAATTGAAGTCTTTGAAGGTAAAAAGGATATGGTTTGGTTAAAACCAGCCAAACAAATTTGGATTACTGTGCCCAAAGGAAGCGAAAGAGATTTAGAATTTAAGTTGAGTTACACCTCGCCGCAATTGGCACCGATTTCTAAACATCAAAAGCTTGGCTCAATTCAAGCGGTATTGCATACCAATAAAGAAGATTTGGTGTTGCAAGAAGTGCCTATGTTGGCACAAGGGGCTGTGGAGCGGGCATCATGGTTTGGTCGCAAAGCGGATGCTTTGAAGCTTTGGTGGAGAGACCAATAATGACCAAGCCTTTGATGGCTTATGTGAACAATGGTTTTGTGCCTTTGGATGAAGCTTATGTGCATATTGAAGACCGAGGGTTTCAGTTTGCCGATGGTGTATATGAAGTGGTGGCGTGTTTTGGTGGGGCATACCTTGATTTAGAGCCGCATTTGCAACGTTTGCAGCGCTCATGTGAAGCCATCGCTATTGATTTACCCAAATCTTTGGATGAGCTGCAGGCTTTGGTGCAGCAAGCGTATGCGAAGAACCCCTTTGATGATGCTATGGTGTATATTCAAGTGACACGTGGCGTTGCGCCGCGCTCACATATCGTGAAGCAGAAGTTAGCACCAACATTGGTGATTACCGTGCGCGAATTACCCAAACCCAGTGATGAAAAGCTTCAAGCAGGCGCAACAGGTATCACATTGCCTGATATTCGTTGGAAACATTGTGAGATTAAATCCATTGCTTTGCTTGCCAGTGTGATGGGCAAACAAGAAGCGGTAAAACAGGGCGTGGATGAAACCTTTTGGTTGGATACGCAGAATCATGTGTTGGAAGGCTGTGCGACCAATATCTTTGCTGTGATTGATGGTAAGTTGGTTACGCACCCGCTTGACCATCAGGTGCTTGGCGGGATTACGCGAGATATGGTGCTTGCGGCTGCGAAGTCTGTGAACATTGAAATCCAAGAGCGAGAATGGTCATTGGATGAAGTTGGTGTAACCGAATGTATGATGAGCAGCACAACCAATGCTGTGTTGCCTGTGTGTTATATCAATCAACAGCCTATTGGCAATGGAAAACCGGGCGCAGTCAGTCAGAAGTTGCGAAACATACTGCTGCAACAACTAGAGGATTTGCGCCAATCATGCGCATAAAAGAATTTGATGGTGTATTGTTGGATTTGGATGGCACATTAATTGATGCATTTGAGCCTATTGTGGGCGCTATGCAGCAAACATTGGCTGAGTTTGGCTTGCCTGCCATGAGCGAGCAAGATATTCGGCGGCACACGGGGCGCGGTGATTGCTCAATGACAGCGCTGTTTGGCGAGCAAAAAGAAGAAGCGACTCAACGTTTTATTGCGATTCATGACTTAACCTATTTGGATAATGTCCAGGTGATGCCTGGTGCAGAAACCTTATTGAATTTTTTGCAGTCTGAACAAATCCCAACTGCAGTTGTTACAAGCAAAGGGCAACACAGAGCTGAAGCGCAATTGGATGTTTTGGGTTGGTCATCATATTTTAAAGCTGTGGTTGGAAAACAAGATGGTCGGGCAAGTAAACCTGACCCAGAACCTTTGTTGATTGCATGTGCTGCACTGGATATTGATGCAGCTAAAGCGGTGATGGTTGGTGATGGTGAAGCAGATATGAAAGCAGCGTCACGGGCGGGTTGTTTTGGTCTAGGTTTAACCCATTATTTCTCCGAAGAAGAGCTTGAAGGTAGTGGTGCAAACATCTGTTTTCATTCATTAAATGAGGTTTACAAGTGGCTAAAGTAGCAGATGAGCTTGTTCGATTTTTATTGCCAGATGTGAAGGTGCGTGGTGCCATCATTCGAGGCTCAAATATCATTCAAGAAGCGGAATCTATCCATGGCTTAGAAGGTGCGCCTGCTCAATTGTTTGGGCATACGCTTTTGTCATCCATCATGTTGTTGAGCATCAGTAAAGGTGGGGTTCGCCAAGTCTTGCAATTGGATGCAAAAGATGAGGCGGCACCCATTCAACGTATGCAGGCTGAATGTCGCCCGGGGGCAGTGCGTGGTTATGTGCAATGGCATGAACATACGAGCCAATGCGTTGAAGCGGATGGTATTTCAGCTTGGATGGGTAAAGCCATGCTGTTGTCTACGGTGAGAGACTTGGGTATTGGGCAACCCTATGTATCCACTATTCAGCATGATTCAGATTGGTTGGCAGAGCATATTTTACATTATCTAACGCAGTCGGTTCAGGTGGAAGCAGACATGGTGTTGCATGGTGATGTGGCGCTGATGATTGAGGCTATGCCAGGTTGCGATGATAACGATTGGTTTAAGGCTGTGGAAAGTATGGCAAAAATTCCAAATCAATGTTTTGAAGATGAAACGGTGGATGAATTACTGAAACATTTTTCAAGTTTAGGTTGTCAAATTGTTGGGCGTGATGAATATATTTACCGTTGTTCATGTTCTGCGGAGAGCATGAAACAGGTGTTGGACAACATGGCGAGCGAGACATTGGACGAACTTGCGGATGAGCAGGGTGATGTCACGCTTTCGTGCCAATATTGTAAGCGAAGCCTGCAAGTGAATGTGAATGGAGTGAAATAAATATGCGGTTAAGTGCTGAATTTAGAGAACAATTTATTCAACATGAAATGCGAACCCATGGGCGTAAAAATGGGTTTGTCACCACAGGGCAAGAAGCGAGGCTTCTCAAATGGTTGCCTAAAATTGGTTTGCCTAAAGATAAAACCTTAAACATGGCAAATATCCCTGAAAACAGCCCCATTGTTTTAGAAATAGGTTTTGGTAATGGCGATTTCTTGGTTGATATGGCAAAGAAACATGACGATTGGACACTGGTGGGTGTTGAAATCTATTTGCCAGGTGTCGCGAAAGCTGTGGGGCGTTTAGAAGATTCAGGTTTTATTGAGCGCACGCGTATCACGCAATTACCAGCGCAGTATGTTTTGGAGCATCAAGTGGAAGCAGGGCAGTTGGACGGTATATTTATCAACCACCCCGACCCTTGGCCCAAAGCCAGACATCATAAACGAAGAATCATCCAAAAAGATTTTGCGCTGTTACTTGTATCACGTTTAAAACAAGGTGGCTTTATTAAACTAGCCAGTGATATCCCTGAGTTGGCAGAGTGGATGCGGGATATTTTGGATAACACTGAAGGTTTAACCAATGTGGCAGGCGATGCGGGTTATATTGAGCGCGATGAAGATAGGGTGTTTACCAAGTTTGAGCAACGTGGTCTGAAGGCGGGAAGGCAGAGTCAATTTTTACACTACATTAAAGATTGATTGTCATGAACGTTGCTTGCGAGCCAAGGGAATTCGTTCTACACTGGGCATAGGGATTTTAGTTAAGTAAAGGGAGTTGTGATGGATATTTCTGAGTTGTTGGCTTTTGCAGTGAAAAATGGTGCATCGGATTTACATGTGTCTGCAGGTGAAGCCCCCATGATTCGTATCAATGGTGATATGACTAAAATTAAAATGCCAGCGATTGAAGATAAACAAGTGCAAACCATGGTGTATGACATCATGAATGATAACCAACGTAAACATTTTGAAGAGTTTCTTGATTTGGACTTTTCATTCGCCTTGGGTGATATAGCGCGTTTTCGTGTAAACTGTTTTTGGCAGAACCGGGGTATGTCTGCGGTTTTCAGGACGATTCCAACAGAGATTTTGACCTTAGAACAACTGAATGCTCCTGAACTTTTTAAAGAGCTAGCCATGATGCCGCGGGGTATTTGTTTGGTTACAGGCCCCACAGGTTCAGGTAAGTCAACCACGCTTGCAGCCATGCTGGACTATCGCAACCAACTAGAAAAAGGGCATATCTTAACTGTTGAAGACCCGATTGAGTTTGTTCATCAAAGTAAAAGTTGTTTAATTTCTCAACGTGAGGTTGGACCTCACACCAAATCATTTGCCACAGCTTTGAGAGGGGCTTTACGTGAAGACCCTGATGTTATTCTTGTGGGTGAAATGCGCGATTTAGAAACCATTAGTCTTGCATTATCTGCTGCTGAAACAGGGCATATGGTGTTTGGAACATTGCATACATCATCAGCCCCCAAAACGATTGATAGGATTATTGATGTTTTTCCAGCATCTGAAAAAGATATGGTTCGAGCGATGTTATCTGAATCCTTACGCGCAGTTGTTTCACAAACCCTATTGAAGACATCTGATGGAAAAAGTCGGATAGCTGCCCATGAAATCATGCTGGGTAACCCTGCCATTCGCAATTTGATTCGCGAGAACAAGTTGGCGCAAATGGTGTCGGTGATGCAAACAGGGCAGCGAGAAGGTATGCAAACCTTGGATATGTGCCTGCAAGATTTGGTTAGGCAACGAAAAATCACACAAGAAGCTGCCTTAGAAAAAGCACAAAATAAAAAATTATTTGGTGGGTAAATTATTATGAGTTTAGTAGCAGAACAAAAAATTTCAATTAAACAGTTGTTGCAAGTGATGGTTAAACAAGATGCATCTGATTTGTACATTACCTCAGAAATGCCGCCGTCATATCGGATTAACTCTAAGGTTGTGCCTTTAAAACAACCTCCTCTCTCTGCTGTGCAGTGTGAACAACTTGCTAACTCTACGATGTCGGAAAAACAAAAGTCAGAATTTTCAGAGAATATGGAAATGAATCTTGCGATTGCTTACGATGGCATGGGTCGGTTTCGTGTTAATATTTTCCGCCAACGCGGTGATGTAGGTATGGTGATTCGTAAAATCACTACAGATGTGCCCACCATTGATGATTTGAACCTTCCACAAGTGTTCAAAGACATTATTATGAATAAACGCGGTTTGGTGATTATGGTGGGTGCGACCAGTTCAGGTAAATCAACCTCACTGGCTGCGATGATTGACCATAGAAATAAAAATGCTGCGGGTCATATTATCACGATTGAAGACCCGATTGAGTTTGTACATCAACATCATAAATCGGTGGTTACCCAACGCGAAGTGGGAACGGATACTTTAGACTTTCAACACGCACTTAAGAACGCACTGCGACAAGCACCAGATTTGATTTTAGTAGGCGAAATCCGAGATAGAGAAACCATGGAGCACGCACTGGAATTTGCAGAAACAGGTCATGTATGTGTAGCAACACTTCACGCCAACAATTCCAACCAAGCTTTGGAACGAATTCGCAACTTTTTTCCTGAAGAGTTACACTTGCAGGTGCAATTAAACCTTGCGATGAATATGAAAGCGATTTTATCACAGCGTTTGGTACGTACCGTTGACGGTGGACGCACAGTAGCTACCGAGATTTTGATCAATACGGCACGTGTGGCAGACCAAATTACCAATTGGGATATTATGGGCATTAAAGAAACCATGATGAATGGTGGTAATTATGGTATGAATACTTTTGATCAAGCGCTATTGAAGCTTTGGAAAGATAGGAAAATCGAAGAAGATGAAGCTTTGAAAAATGCAGATGCTGTTAATGATTTGCGTTTGAGTATGAAGATGTCCAGGCTTGAATCAACAGATGGGGAGACTGGTAATAGACTAGAACAGCTTTCGACCAAAGGGCACGGACTTTCTATTTAAAGTCGTCTAAGGAGTTTTTATGAGTGATTGGCATGTGATTGATGATTTATTGTTGGCTGCCAATAAACATGGTGCGTCAGATTTGATTGTTCGTACGGATGATAGAGTGCGCATGCGCATCAATGGTGCTGTAATTACCGTTTCTCCAGAACAAATCCCTGTGCAAAATAGGGAGCAAGTCAAAGGCATGATTAAACATATGTTACGCGATCACCATGAGTTTGTTGATGTGGAAAAACATAAAAGTTTGGATTTTCATTATTCATTGGAAAATGTGGCGCATTTTCGTATTCATGTCATGAAAACCAACGGTAATTTTGGTATTGTGGCGAGGATTATTCCGAAGAACATACCCAGCTTTGAGGAGTTGCATTTACCTCCAGTGATTCGAGAAATTACCAACAACCGAAATGGATTAATTATTATTGCAGGAGCAACAGGTTCAGGCAAATCGACGACGATGGCAACTATGCTGGATCACATTATATCATGTAGGCCAGTACATGTGATAACCATTGAAGATCCCATGGAGTTTCGCTATAACACAACCAAAAAAGGTACAGTGTGTCAGCGACAGCTGGGCGAAGATGTTGATACATATGCAGATGGGTTGTCCGATGCTTTGCGCGAAGCACCCGATGTGATTGTTGCTGGCGAGGCTCGAGATAGAGAAGTGATCCAATTGGCACTGCAAGCCTCTGAAACAGGGCATTTGGTGATGGTGACTGTGCATGCAACAACTGCTGTAGGAACGATTCAACGTTTGATGTCGGCATTTGGCTTGGATGAACAAGACGCAATTCGAGAGCGGTTGGGGCAGAATCTACGTGCAATTATTGTACAAAAATTATTACCACGAAAAGATGATAAAGGTCGCATCGCAGCACTTGAAATTTTAATTTGTAACTCAGTGATTCGACACTATATTCTAGAAAACCGTTTTGGTGACATTCCTAAAGCGATTGAGGAAGGAACCACGATTTATGGCAGCCAAAGCTTTGACCAGCATTTACAACAGATGGTTGAAAAAGATATGATTGAATATGAAGAAGCACTTGTCAGCGCAGTGCAACAGGAAGATTTTGTGATGCGCATGGGTAGAGATGTTGAAGTTTAATTTTTTGAAGGGAATCAAATAAATATGCCAAGTTTTGATATTGTGTGTGAAATTGATATGCAAGAGATGGATAATGCTGTGAATCAGGTGCGCAAAGAAATCACTACGCGATATGACTTTAAACATAGCCAAGCATCGATTGAGCTTGCTGATGGTGTGGTTAAGCTTGTCGGTGATGATGTGAATAACCTGAACACCGTTTGCGAGATTTTACGTACCAAGATGGTGCGCCGTAAGCTAGACCCTAAATCCTTGGAATATGGTGACCCTGAAAATGCATCGGGTGATACCAAGCGCCAAGTGTTAACCATTAAACAAGGGGTGGACAAAGAGCTTGCCAAGAAAATTGTAAAATTGATTAAACAAGAAAAAATGAAGGTGCAAGCTGCGATTCAAGGCGAACAGGTGCGGGTTACAGGAAAAAAGCGCGATGACTTACAAGCCGCTATGGCATTGGTACGTGAAATGGATGCGGATAGACCCCTACACTTTACCAACTTCAGAGATTAGCTTATGAACCAAAGCAAGCCTCTAAAAGCGATAGCTTTGGTTGGGGCAACGGGAACTGGGAAATCTGCACTAGCCCTAGATTTGGCGCTAGAACACCAAACAACAATTGTTTCATGCGATTCCATGCAGGTGTACCGTGGTCTAGATATTGGTACATCCAAAGCCAGTCAAGCAGAGCAAGCGCAAGTGCGGCATCATTTGATTGACTGCACTGACACTTCAAACATTTGGAATGCACAAATTTGGGCAGATGCAGCCAAGCAAATTATTCAGCAAGAAAATGAGCAGGGTAACACTCCCATTATTGTTGGCGGCACAGGTATGTATCTCAAAGCATTGACCCATGGGTTTGCCGATATTCCACCTGAAAAAGAAGGGCTTCGTGCATTTTATGAAGCTCAACAAACAGAGCATGGTACGCCGTATTTACACGCGCAACTTGCAAAAGTGGATATTGCATTGGCTAACCGATTAGAACTTGGCGATACCCAACGTATTATTCGAGGTTTATGCGTGCATGAAAGCACAGGTAAACCCTTATCGGCATGGCATAAGCAACAAGATAAAGTGACCCAAGCAGCCAAAGCCACATTGCATTGCCCAGTGTTTGTCTTAGACGTGCCAACGGACAAGCTTAGAGCGCGCATAGCCGAGCGTTTCCAGCAAATGATGGCTATGGGTTGGTTAGAGGAAACAAAGTGGCTGAAGTCATTGGAATTACCTGAAACACATCCTGTGATGCGGGCGGTGGGCTATAGACAACTGCTCGACCACCTGCAAGGTGATATATCCTTAGAACAGGCCATTGAAAATGGTATTACGGCAACACGTCGCTTTGCCAAACGTCAGCGGACTTGGTTTCGCAATCAAACACCTGATGCACAACGTGGCGAACACGAAACCCTTTTGAAACTAATAAAAAAACAACTTGGAACATGTACTTAGAGCGTAAACCTGCGGTATCGGATTTAAGCCAAGCGATTGATAGGTTGTGGTCTTTTTCTTTTGTAGGACATAGAAGTGAAACATCACGTATTTTACCTGATGGTTCGGTTGATTTAATATTTAAACAACATCAAGGAAAGGTGAAGCTTTTCCTGTGTGGTGTGATGAATCAATGCCAACAGACTACATATCATCAAGGCGATAAGTTTTATGGCGTTCGCTTTAAACCTGGTTACGCATGGGCATTTATCAATCGACCCATTCATCATACATTGAATAAACTTTCCACTCTGGATGATTATTTTGAAACAGAAGTGTTCGAAAACTTAGGCTTTGAAGCGCTCGATTTAGAAAATTTTGATCATGTTATTCAAGATGCGCTTTATGCAAAAGTAGATTTCCAAAGGCTTAAGCAACTGGATAAGCAGGCTGAGCTTCTCAACACCGTGGCGTATGGCAATGCTTCAGATGTGGCAGCATTACAAGGTTATTCCAAGCGTAATTTCTTGCGTAAATTTAAGGTGATGTATGGTTTGTCACCGCGTGATTACGCAAACATTAAACGCCTAAACACCTTGCGCGAGTCCCTGCAATCACTGCAAGATATGCCCTTATCCATGCTAGCGATGGAACTCGGTTACTACGACCAAGCGCACATGACGCGAAGCATTAAAAAACTTACGGGGGTTACACCCCAAGTCTTGTTGTCTCATTCATACAATACATGATGCGTTTCTGCGTTAGAATTATACCTTATTCTATCAAGGAGAAAGAAACATGAAACTATCGTATGTGATTTTATATGTGCAGGATATTGAGGCATCTGTTCAATTTTATCAAAAAGCATTTGGTATCAAACACAAGTTTACCCATGAAGGTGGTGACTATGCTGAAATGGACACAGGTGATACTACACTAGGGTTTTGTGCGCATGATTTGGCAGAGAATTTGATTGGTAAGAACTATGTAAAAGCGACACCTCATGTGCCACTAGGCACACAGATAACGTTTGAACCAGATGATGTTAAACAAGCATATCAAGCAGCGTTAGAGGTGGGTGCAACCTCCATCTCTGAGCCTATCGTGAAACCATGGAACTTTGAAGTGGCAATGGTGAAAGATTTAGATGGGCATATTGTTGAGCTGGCGAAAAATCTTTCATGAATCTACTCAATTTAGTAAAAAGAGATAGTTCGGCTTATCCAAAGTAAATATCCTGAGTTGGACGTTGGTGAGAAATATGGTGGCACAGTGTTCACGCCCAAAGGTTCAAAGCAATTGCTTGGTGGTGTGTTTGTTTATCAAAAGCATATCAGTATTGAGTTTTTATTTGGCTACCTGTTGGATGACCCCGACAACAAACTGCAAGGTTCAGGGAAGTTTCGCAGGCATTTAATCATTCATCATCAACAAGAAGTAGATGAAGCGTTAATTCATAAATTCTTTATCGAGTCTATGTTCGTTGCCGCTGAATCTTAACGCTAAAGTTACTGAATTGTTTCTACACGGTCGCGGCGAACGCGTTGAATGGCAAAGGTTTTTTGGCTGATACCGCGCTCATCAAAGTAGTAGTTACCACTGATAGCAGGGAACCCATCCGTATTGTGTAGGACATCAATGGCATCTTCACCCTTGAATCCCATGCGAGAGCCAATTGTTGCAATATTCATGGCAGTATCATAAGCCAGCGTAAACAATGGGCTCATATCATCACTATCCCAAATGATGCGATATTGGCTTTTAACATCCAACACCGCTTGGTTGGGCTGTTTAACGCTGGTAAAAGGGGCTGCAAACTCAGAACCACCCAAATACAGACCATGGTCATCCATCAAGTGCCCATCTTGCCAACGGTAGCTACCATAAAGTTGTACATTACGGATGCCTGCATACGCCAGTTGTCCTGCAAGCACGGCAAGACTTTTACCTTTGATGATAATATACATGTGGTCAAAGGCGAGTGGCATTTTAATGTCCATGTTTTGTTCGGCGCTGAATAAAACCAAGTCTTCGTCTAGGTTTGCCAGCAGCTCCTCATCATCGGTGCGAAACCGCATAGAGACCAAACCTGGGCGGTTATCACGAAATCCTTTTTCCAATTCAATAATATCCAACACTTCACCACCAGCATTAATGAAGGTTTGTGCATACGCTGCCGCCTCATCAAATGCACTTTTGCTGTAGGTGTGCAAAATAACGGCTTTTGATTTGCCTTTTTTGATGGCATGACGCGCCATGAAGTCAGCTTGTACAACCTTGGTAAGGCTATGGATAAACAAAGATGGTGATTCAGCTGCCAATTGAATATGACTGGATAAAGCAACCACAGGAATGTTCTCAAGCAGAAAAGGAATCAATGCTTGGGTATTGCTGCTCAATAGAGGACCCAACACCCAATCAATACCTGATTTGCTTAACTGCTCATAACCAAGAACAGTAAGCTCTGCATCGCCTTGAGTATCCACAATGCGCAACACAATATTATCTTCAAATTCAGGGCGGCTCATGGCAAGGCGAATACCACGCAAGGCTTGTTGTCCATAAGCTGCATATTTACCGCTTAAAGGAAGTAAAACGCCAACAATAACATGATTTCCTTCACTATCTGCCCAAGCTTTGACCACGTCATAGACTTCGCTATCAGGCATATCATTCTCTAAAATTTTAGCGGTTAAACGCACGGTATGATAATCCCCAACCATCAAACGCTCGCGAGCAAAATAACGGTAAAAGTTTGTTTGGTCTTTTGATAAAGGGTGAGTTGAATGGCGCAGTTGCAACACATCA
The DNA here is from genome assembly GCA_947311795.1 of uncultured Zetaproteobacteria bacterium. GTDB lineage: Bacteria > Pseudomonadota > Zetaproteobacteria > Mariprofundales > Mariprofundaceae > Ghiorsea. Next base: position 5,733 of record CAMZLX010000139.1, on the reverse strand, counting down.
TCCAAAGAGGCAATGGCTGCTGCACGTTTTAGCCACATATCTTGGTTGTTGGTATCATGTTTGGACACTGCAAGCAGCCAGTCCAACTTGCTTTCTTGAGAAACCAGCTCAAAAAGGGAGTCAGACAATTCGATATTTTCAGCCAAGGTATAAGGGTCAACTTGTGGCTCTTGCAAAGCCAAACTTAGATTTTTCATGGCAGCTTCTGGGTTTTCTAAGCTTATCCATTGTTTTGCCAGCATATTATACATATGAGGCAGATAGGGGTGGTTTAGCCATTGTTCCACAGTTTCTTCATTCACCTGAAAAGCTTCAGGACGTTGATATTCAAACAAAAGTTCTGCGTATTGCAGGGCTGCTTGCCCTTGGCTTTGCACAGGAATATTGGGGTCTTGGCTCATGGCTTGCAGTTGATTCAAAGCTGTTGTATCTGGGTTTTCTAATTGCGCTTGAAATTGAGCTTGGCTTACCAATTGGTCGATAATGTGTTGCTGTTCTGCATGGATGGCTGCCAAACGTTTGGCTTCAGCCGCAGCTTTGGCATCTTTTTCTTTTTGTTGGTCAACATGAATGGTGCTGCGCTTGTTTCCACCACCGCAGCTTGTAAGCACGAGTGAGCCTAGTAGGATTGCTGAAACCAAAGTAAACGGATAAGCTAACTTAAACATGGATACGCAAACTAAACATCAATCGAGCAGGGGTAAACTTTTTATTGTCGCCACCCCGATTGGCAATTTGCAGGATATGACATTTCGTGCTGTGCAAACGCTGAAAGATGTTGATGTGATTGCATGTGAAGATACGCGAACAAGCCGCAAACTTTTAGATTTTTATACCATTGAGACAAAGCTCATGCCTTGTCATGACCACAATGAACAATATGCAGCCAAACAAATTTTGGATTTACTCGAAGCGGGTAAGAATGTGGCTTTGATTTCCGATGCAGGCACACCGCTTATTAACGACCCCGGTTATCATGTGGTGCATTTGCTGCGCAACAAGGGCTTTGATGTGGTGACGATTCCCGGTGCATCCAGCCCGATTGCTGCGTTGGCTGCGTCAGGTTTACCCACGGATATATTTACTTACCTCGGTTTCTTGCCGCGTAAAGGCAAGTTGAGACAAGCCATGTTAAGCCGAATTGCTGATGCAAGGGATACGCAAGTTTTTCTCGAGTCACCCAAACGGATTCTAAAAACACTTCAAGCTTTGCAAAGTTTGGATGATATGGGCGCACGCCCTTGTGTGGTGGGGCGGGAATTAACCAAAATCTATGAAGAGTTTATTCATGGCACATTGGATGAGGTCGTGGCTCATTTTCAAGCCCATGACGGGCGTGGTGAAATGGTGGTGATGATTGGTGCGGGTGACATCAAAGAAGCTGATGATGTCATGATTTTGGATGCCTTACATCAAGCCCAAAGCCAAGGTTTATCCGCATCAGCATCAGCCAAACAGGTTGCCAAAGATTTGAATGTATCGCGCTCTCGCGTATATGATTTGATTCATCCCAAAGCCCCAGAACAATGAGCACAGCCAAAGGTAAACAGGCTGAAGATACCGCGTGTAAATATCTTGAAAAGCAAGGGTATAGCATTATCGAGCGCAATCGCAGGTTAGGGCGTGGTGAGTTGGATATTATTGCTCTAAAAGCTGATATATTAGTATTTGTAGAAGTGAAAGGGCATCAAAATCGTGAATCAAGCTTGGATGCTATGCATAGTGATAAACAAAGGCGCATGGTTTCTGCGGCACAAACATGGCTTGGGCAACATGCCAAATTTGCAGGTTACCAGTGCCGCTTTGATTTGATTGTGGTCATACCATTCAATATTAAAATTATGTCTGCCAAAGTTGAGCATATGTTGGATATTATTCGTCTTTAACGTCCAATTCAGCAACTTTTTCCAAGGCAATGCACAAGGCTTTGATTTCTTCTTCACTTAATTGCTCGCCATTGTTTTGAATGAAGAATACATCCACCACACGCTCGCCAAAGCTAGAAATTGCAGCGCTTTGAATGGAAAAACCTGCCTTGGTGATGGTGTAGGTTAAGGCTGCCAATAAACCTGCTCTATCTGCTGCGGCAACTTCAATGGAGGTTTGGCTAAAGGACGCAAGCGGCAAGGTGCGCACACGCACAGGTACACGCTCCATCAACACATTGCTTCGCACCTTAGCTTGTTTGGGCTCGCTCAAACCATCATCTGTGGCTAATGCAGTCTCAATGCGCGCAAGCAAGCGGTCTAAATCTTGGGGTTCAACCAAGGCTTGTTTGTCTTTATCTTGAATGTGGAAAACATCTAAAATTTTATGATTACCCAAAGAAAATGCATGGGCAGCCACCACATTGATTTGCCCTGCTGCAATCACGGCGGCAAGTTTAGCGAATAATGCTGGTTTCTCATCAGCAGCCACCATAATCATGGTATCGCAGCGTTCATGGTCGATAAAATATGCCGTGGCAAAAGGTGTTTGGTTATTCATAAAACCTGAACTTGCCAACATTTCAGCAATGGGTACAAGTTGATAAGGCGGAAAATGGGCAATAAATGCATTGGGCAATCGGGTCAAAACAGGCTCAATGGTTTGCGCTTGTTTAGATAATTGCATGGTGCTGCGAATGCGCGCTTGTTGTTGTTCTTCCAAGACTTCAGGGTTAATTTTCTCACCCATCAAAGCATGGCGTGTGGCATGGTAGAGTTGGCGCAACAATGAGCCTTTCCAGTCATTCCAGACATTGGGGCCAACGGCTGCAATATCGGCTACGGTTAAACATAATAAGCAGTTTAAGCGCTCCATATTGCCCACTTTGTCGGCAAAGGTTTGAATCACTTCAGGGTCGGATAAATCAAAGCGTTGTGAGGTGACCGCCATGGTTAAATGGCGGCGAACCAACCATGCAACCAAGTTGGAGGCATCTTCGGTTAACCCTATAGATGCGCAAAACTCTTGTGCCAAAACTTCACCATTTTTGGAGTGGTCGCCTGCCATACCTTTGGCAATATCGTGAAAGAGTAGGGCAAGGTATAATAACTCAGGGCGTTTGAGGCGGTGAAACACTTCTTGAGCTAGGGGAAGGCGCAATTCGCGGTCGCCATGAATCATGTTTCGCGCTTCACCAACGGCGTGGATGGTATGCTCATCCACGGTGTAGGCATGGTATTGGTTAAACTGACCCAAACCTACAATCTTATAAAATGCAGGCACAAAACCACCCAAGACACCCGTGTCTGTCATCTCTTTGAGCGCCCACGCCACATTTCTTGGATGTTTTAAAATGCGCATGAATAATTTATGCGCTTCGGGATTGGTGCGAAATTCATCATTCATCAAGTGGCGTTCATCTTCGCGGATTTGGCGAAGGGCTGTGCTGCTTAGTCGTCTGTGGTCTTCTTGTGCCACATTAAAAATACGCAATAAATTTAAAGGGTTATCTTTGAAAACATTGGCATGACGAATGCCGACCTTATTGCCCGTTAAACTGAAATCATCATCAATATTACGGGTGAGTTTAAAGAAAGATTCGTGAACGTGTTCATCAATATCTTGTAGAATTAAGCCCGAAACACGAGCGATACGCCCAGCTTGGCTGAAATAATCTTTCATCAAGCCGTCCACAGGCGGCAAATGCCCTTGGGCTTGATAACCCATACTATCGGCAAGGGTGACTTGCTGCTCAAAGGATAATCTATCGTTGGGGCGTTTGGTTTGCAGGTGTAATCCTGTGCGACAACGCCATAGAAAGTCTTGTGCCATCCATAAATCATGCATTTCGCGTTGTGAAATATGCCCTTGCGATACCAAACTATCCAAGTCATTGCACTCAAACCAAGCTTTGGCTATCCAAAACACCGATTGCACATCACGCAAACCACCTTTGCATTCTTTAATATCAGGCTCCATTAAAAATGCAGAATCGCCTGTGCGCTGGTGCCGAGATTGAAGTTCTTGCAGTTTGGCTTCGGCAAACTTCTTCCGCTGCTTTTTAAAGAAAATGACTGTTTCTTGCGATAAATGCTCAAAAATAGCCGTGTTTCCGCATAAAAGACGCATTTCTTGAGCGGTGGTTGCTGAGTTCCAATCTTCTTTGATATGGATGATAGTTTCTTTGACTGTGCGCACGGCATGACCAATTTTTGCGCTCATATCCCACATCACATATAAAAACTTTTGAATATCATCATTGATTTGTTGCTCAGCTTTTTCGGGCACGATAAACCAAATATCCCAATCCGATTGGGGCGCTAGCTCTCCTCTGCCATAACCACCGACTGCGACAAATGCGATGTTTTTGGATGTTTCAGGCGCAACCGTTTGCCAAATGTGAATCAACATATCATCCACGCCAGTACACATTTGTGCCATCAAATCAGCACCACTTTTTTCTGCTACAAAAGATTGTTCAACCTCTTGATAGAGTTGATTGAGTGTGTCTTTGCCGTAAGTGACAAGAGATTGATTGGTTTGGCTCATGATAAAATTCCTTTCGGATATAAAATGGTGTCTTTGGCATGGGCAAGCTGGTTGGGATAATTCTTGATATAATGTAAGCCGCGTGATTCTTGGCGTTGTTGGGCGCTGCGAATCATCAAATCGGCAAGTAGGGCAAGGTTGCGTAACTCCAAGAGGCTACGGCTCAAAGGATGTTGCCAATAATACTCAGCAATTTCTTCATGAATCAGCATCAGCCGTCTGCGCGCACTGCTCAGACGTTTGCTTGAGCGCACAATACCCACATAGTTGGACATAATGGCGCGAATTTCATCCCAGTTTTGTTTGATTTGCACCCGTTCTTCTTCGGGTACAATACCGCTGCTATCCCAAGCGGGTAAGGCATGAGGGGGGTGGGAATCTGTATTTTGCGTGATGCGTGTGGCGCATTTATCTGCCATCACCAAACATTCGAGTAGCGAATTGCTGGCAAGCCTGTTGGCACCATGTAATCCTGTGCAAGCCGCTTCGCCAATCACCGATAACCCTTCAATATTTGTTTCACCGCTAATGTCGGTTTGCACCCCGCCACACATATAATGCGCCGCAGGCACCACAGGAATCGGCTGTTTGCTCATATCCAATCCCATGGTCAATAATCGGCGTTGGATATTGGGGAATTGTGCATTAATTTTATCTTCGCCCAAATGAGATACATCCAAATACATGCAATCTTCACCCGTTTTTTTGATTTCATGGTCAATGGCTCTTGCCACAATATCACGCGGTGCAAGTTCGCCACGTTCGTCATAATCAAAGGCAAACCGTCTGCCATCTTTATCGACCAGAAACGCACCTTCACCACGCAATGCTTCGGTGAGCAACATGGTTGAACCGCTTGGGTTGTATAAACATGTGGGATGAAATTGCATAAATTCTAAATTCATCACAGGGCAACCTGCGCGCCATGCCATGGCAATACCATCGCCTGTTGCCGCATGGGGATTGGATGTATACATATACACTTTGCCCGCACCACCCGTGGCTAGAATCACATGTTTCGCTGCAATGCTAAACACTTCACCATCTTCAGACAGGATATAAGCGCCCAAACAACGGTTTTGCTGATGAAAAATGCCTAACTTATGCGTGGTGATAAAATCCACGACCATGTGCCGTTGTAAGCAGGTGATGTTTTCGTTTTGCTGCACATGTTTAAGCAATGTTTCGCCAATAGCCTTGCCTGTGGAATCTTGAACATGGGCGATGCGTCTGTGCGAATGCCCACCTTCGCGGGTT
>CAMZLX010000138.1 GCA_947311795.1 uncultured Zetaproteobacteria bacterium | reverse complement strand
CCTGCCTAAGTTATGTAAATCTAAAATATTTTTACATCAAAAAACTGGAAAGCTTGGTGTGCTTCTGATAACTTCCGCGCCCGACATGAATCAAACAAATAAACAAACACGTTTTATCTTTGTAACTGGCGGGGTTGTCTCTTCTTTAGGGAAGGGCATTGCGGCAGCATCTTTAGCTGCATTATTCGAAGCGCGCGGTCTTTCTGTGACCATGCAAAAGCTTGACCCCTATATTAACGTAGACCCTGGAACCATGAGCCCTTACCAACATGGTGAGGTGTTTGTCACCGATGATGGTGCAGAAACTGACCTGGACCTGGGCTATTACGAACGCTTTACCCATGCCGATATGAGCAGGCGCTCTAACTTAACTACGGGGCGTGTGTATGAATCTGTGATTCGCAAAGAACGTCGCGGTGATTATTTGGGCGCAACCGTGCAAGTGATTCCGCATATCACGGATGAAATCAAAGCAGGTATTTTGTCGCTTCGTGAAGATAATGTGGATATCGCATTGGTTGAAATCGGGGGCACTGTTGGTGATATTGAATCTTTGCCCTTTTTGGAAGCCATTCGTCAGCTTAGGTTTGAGCTTGGACGCAAAAACACGGCATTTATTCACTTGACCCTATTACCTTATATTGCAACTGCGGGCGAGCTAAAAACCAAACCAACACAACATTCTGTGCAAAAGCTGCGTGAAATTGGGATTCAACCTGATGCATTGTTATGCCGCAGTGAAGTTGCGCTTCCTCAAGGTGAGCGGGATAAAATTGCACTGTTTTGTAATGTTGAGAAAGATGCAGTGATTGCTTTGCCTGATGTGGATACGATTTATGCTGTGCCTTTGGTTTTACGCGATGGTGGGTTAGGTCGTGTATTGTTAGACCAGTTTGGCATTGAAACAGGTCAACCTGATTTAAGCGTTTGGGATGATGTATGCCACAAAATCCGCACGCCCGAGCGTGTGATTCGCATTGGTATTGTGGGTAAATACATCAAACTTGCAGATGCTTATAAATCCATCAATGAATCACTGATTCATGGTGGTATGGCGCATAATGTGCGCGTAATGATTAATTATATTGATTCTGAATCGCTTGAGAATGACGATATGTCAGCTTTGGCTGATGTGGATGGTATTTTGGTGCCAGGTGGTTTTGGTAGCCGTGGTACCATGGGTAAAATGAAAGCGATTCAATATGCGCGTGAACATCAAAAACCTTTTTTGGGTATTTGCCTAGGTATGCAAATGGCAGTGATTGAATTTGCACGCAATGTTGCAGGTTTGGCAGATGCCAACAGCAGTGAATTTGATGGAAATACGCCGCACCCTGTGATTGCTTTGATGACAGAGTGGGAAGAAGATGGTAAAAAAGTAACCCGTGATGAGTCATCGGATATGGGTGGCACTATGCGTTTGGGTGCTTATCCGTGTAAAGTGATTGAAGGTACGCTTGCAGGTCAAGCGTATGCACAGTCAGATATTAGTGAACGTCACCGCCATAGATATGAGTTTAACAATACCTATCGCGCCCAATTGGAAGCGGCGGGTTTGATTGTGTCGGGTACATTACCCGATAATTCTTTGGTGGAAATGGTTGAGATTGCAGATCACCCGTGGTTTGTTGCCAGCCAATTTCATCCTGAGTTCAAATCGCGCCCTTATGCGCCGCATCCTTTGTTTGCAGGCTTTGTAGGTGCAGCCAAAGCACAAGGCGAACAAGCATGAAACAACATCATATCCAAGTCGCAGACTTTAAGATTGGCAATGACTTACCCTTTGTCTTGTTTGCGGGGCCTTGTGTGATTGAGGGCGAAGACTTTAGCTTACAAGTGGCAGCGGATATTCGCGACATTTGTGCTGAAGTGGGTGTAAACTTGGTGTTTAAATCCAGCTTTGATAAAGCAAACAGAACAAGTGTGGATGGTTTTCGCGGCCCTGGTTTGGATGAAGGCTTGCGCATTTTGCAGCGGGTTAAAGATGATGTCGGTGTACCGATTATCACCGACATTCACACGCCTGAACAGGTGGGGAAAGTGGCTAAAGTTGCAGATATTATGCAAACACCTGCATTTTTATGCAGGCAAACGGATTTTATTACCGCTGTTGCCAAAGCAGGCATACCCGTGAACATCAAAAAAGGGCAGTTTCTAGCGCCGTGGGATATGCCGCATGTGTTAGAAAAAGCAAAATCAACAGGAAACACGGATATTATGTTGTGTGACCGAGGTACAAGTTTTGGTTATAATAATCTAGTGTCTGACTTTCGTTCATTAATGGTGATGGCGGAAACAGGTGCACCTGTGGTCTATGATGCCACGCATTCAGTGCAGCAGCCGGGTGGGCTTGGTGGTGCAACAGGAGGCAATCGGGAATATGTCCCAGGCTTGTCACGTGCAGCCGTAAGTATTGGTGTGGCGGCAGTGTTTATGGAAGTGCATCCTGACCCTGATAACGCGAAGTCAGATGGGCCCAATTCTGTGCGTTTATCTGATTTAAAAGGTTTGTTGCAAACATTGAAAAAGATTGATGAAGTCGTAAAAATATAGTTCATAAAGTTTAGTATGAAAAGAAAAGAATCAGCAATGGGGCTGATTAGGAGAAAGAAAGTGAGTATTATTACAAGTGTACATGGTCGTGAAATTTTTGATTCACGCGGTAACCCAACTGTAGAAGTTGATATTAAATTAGAATCAGGTGCGTTTGGACGCGCTGCTGTACCAAGTGGTGCATCAACTGGGCAACGTGAAGCTGTAGAGCTGCGTGATGGCGATAGCCGCTTGGGCGGTAAAGGTGTTCGCAAAGCGGTGTCTTATGTGAATGCTGAAATAGCAAAAACAGTTGTGGGTTTGGATGCTGAAAACCAACGTGGTTTAGACCATACCTTGATTGAACTTGATGGCACACCAAACAAAGCACGTTTGGGTGCAAATGCAATCTTGGGTGTATCTTTGGCGGTTGCCAAGGCGCAAGCGGCAGAAGATGAAGTGTCCTTGTTTGCGCATATTGGTGGTAAATCGGCTGTATTGATGCCTGTGCCATGCATGAATGTGATTAATGGTGGTTCGCATGCGGATAACAGCATTGATTTTCAAGAATACATGATTGCACCAGCTGGTGCATCAAGCTTTGCCGAAGCTATGGATATGGGTGTGGAAGTATTTCATTCATTGCAATCTGTGCTGCGTAAAGGTGGGCATATCACAGCTGTAGGTGATGAAGGCGGATTTGCGCCTAATCTTCACTCCAATGAAGAAGGCATCACTGTGGTGCTCGAAGCGATTGAAAAAGCAGGCTTGAAAGCGGGAAAAGATATTGTGTTGGCTGCTGATATGGCTGCGTCTGAATTTCATAAACATAATGCTTATGTATTGGCAGGTGAGGGCGGCCGTCGTTTGGATTCGGATGCCATGGTTGATTTCATTGAAGACCTATGCCGCCAATATCCGATTATCTCGGTTGAAGATGGTCTAGATGAAAATGATTGGGAGGGTTGGAAAAACTTAACCGACCGTCTTGGTGATAAAGTGCAACTTGTGGGTGATGACTTGTTTGTGACCAACCCTGAAATTTTGAAGCAAGGCATTGATAAAGGTGTTGCTAATGCATTGTTGGTGAAAGTAAATCAAATTGGAACATTGTCTGAAACCATTGAAGCGGTAAATATGGCACATGAAGCAGGTTACAACTCCATGATGTCGCATCGCTCGGGTGAAACGGAAGATACCACCATTGCTGACTTGGCTGTGGCATTAAACTGTGGTCAAATCAAAACAGGTTCGGCTTCACGTTCAGACCGTATGGCAAAATACAATCAGCTTCTTCGCATTGAAGAAGAGCTTGGTAGCAAAGCAAAATATGCAGGCATGTCTGCATTTGCTAGAGGCTAACATCTGAAAAAGTTTAACGTTAAACAGCTGGTGCGCTGGCTGCTTTTTGCGGTTGGTTTTGTTATCATTATACTCATGGCTTGGGATGTCGTTTTTTCCAAGCATGGGTATTTTGTTTTTCAGGCTGAAAAAGAAGCCAAACAATCATTGCAGTTGGATATACAACGCTTAAAAGCGGAGAAAGAAAGGCTGCAGAAAAGAATTATACGGTTACGGGAAGACCCCAAAGCGCTTGAAGAAGTGATTCACAAAGAGTTGGGTTATGTTTATCCGGATGAAACCATGATTATTATGCCTAACACAAACAAGGCAGAAACAGGGCAAGAGGTTAAAAAACCATGAGTAAGGTAGTGACACGATTTGCACCATCACCCACAGGGCTTATGCATTTGGGTAATGTGCGCACAGCAATGTTAAACTGGATGTTTGCCCGCAAGATGGGGGGCAAGTTCTTGCTTCGCTTTGAAGACACCGACCAAAGCCGATCAGAACAACAATACATTGATGCACTGAAAGAAGATATGTTGTGGCTTGGTTTGCAGTGGGATGATGAACCTTTGTTTCAATCAGCACATGCCGAACAACACCGTGAAGCGTTGGATAAACTGGCTGAAACAAACCTTGCATACCCTTGTTTTTGTTCAGAAAGTCAGTTGAACTTGGATAGAAAACTTGCCACATCGCGTGGTTTGCCGCCGCGCTACAATGGTCGCTGCCGTGAATTGTCGAATGATGAGAGACAAGCCAAATTGGATGCAGGTGAAACCCACACATGGCGTTTGGCAGTACATGCCGATAGCGGTGAGGTGACTGTGCCTGATTTGCTGCGTGATAATGTGGTGTTTTTGCGCAAAGACTTGGATGACCCAGTGGTCGTTCGTTCCGATGGCACATTTACCTTCTTGCTGCCTAATGCCATTGATGATGCTGTGGACGGGATTACGCATGTATTGCGAGGGGATGACCATTTGACCAACTCGGCGTATCAAGTGTGGATGTTGGAGTCTTTGGGTTATACGGCTCCTGTTTGTTTACATCATGGGCTTTTATTGGGTGAAGATGGGGCAAAGCTTTCCAAACGTACAGGCAGCCACAGTGTAGCTGATTTGCGAGCAGAAGGTTTATTTCCTGAAGCGTTGCAACAAGCCATGGTTCGTTTGGGTCACCCCAATATCCCAGAAGATGCATTATCTATTGAAGCACTTTTAGAACATACGGATATTGAACATTTATCGACATCATCGGTGCGCTGGTCCAATGAAGCCATGTGGCGTTGGCATACCAAGTTTTTGTATGCAAAACCTGCATCAGAGCTTGCACCACTCTTGCGTCAAAGTTTAGCTCAACACGATATTGATATTGATGAAACCCAAGCCTTGGCTTTGGCTGAAATATTGGGTGGTAACTTGAATCGCATGGAAGATGTGTTGAATTTCAAGCGTTTGCTTGATGCGTCTGAAACCATTTCTGATGAAAATGTCCAAGTGTTAAAAGAAGCAGGTGCAGTATTTTTCAACCATGCGCTAAGCACTGCCAAAGCAACAGGTGGCACAGATTGGAAAGCTTGGACAAATGCGCTGAAAGAAATTTCTGGTGCTAAAGGTAAAGGTTTGTTTATGCCATTGCGCATTGCGCTTACAGGGCAAGCACATGGCCCTGAAATGAGCAAGGTCGTGGTGTTTTTGGGTGCTGATGGCATTCAAACACGTTTAAATCAGGTATTGGGGTTACTGGATGATTGATTCCAATTATAAAACAGACTTGCACGTTTACAACTCACTTACACGGCAGAAAGAGGTCTTTCAACCATTGGTGCAAGATAAAGTAGGCATGTATGTTTGTGGTGTGACTGTTTACGACCAATGTCATGTGGGTCATGCGAGAGTGATGGTGGTATTTGATACCATTTACCGTTGGCTTCAAACTTTAGGTTATGATGTCAGTTATGTGCGCAACTTTACGGATGTGGATGATAAAATTATTCAACGTGCTCAGTTTGCGAATGTGGATATTGATGAGCTCACCCAATCCATGATTGATGCCTTTCATAGTGATATGGATGCGCTGGGTTGCCTTCGTCCATCATTAGAGCCTAGAGCAACCACGCACATGCCTGAAATGATTGAAATGATTCAAGCTTTGATTGATAAAGGATTTGCCTACGTATGTGATTCTGGTGATGTGTTGTATGCCGTGCGTAAGTTTGAAGAATACGGGCAGCTATCTGGTAAAAACATTGATGATTTGGAGTCGGGAAGCCGAGTAGATGTGGATCATCATAAACGCGACCCGCTTGATTTTGTGCTTTGGAAACAAGCCAAACCTGATGAACCTTCATGGGATTCACCGTGGGGCAAAGGTCGCCCAGGTTGGCACATTGAATGCTCGGCGATGAGCTGTAAACATCTGGGGACAACCTTTGATATTCATGGTGGCGGTATGGATTTGAAGTTTCCACACCATGAAAATGAAATTGCCCAAGCCAGAGCTGCCAATGGTGGTGAGTTTGCCAAATACTGGCTGCACAATGGCTTTGTCAATATCAATGCTGAGAAGATGTCCAAGTCTTTGGGTAACTTCTTTACGATTGTTGAAGTGCTTGAGAAATATGACCCTGAAGTGCTGCGTATGTTTATTTTAAGCACGCATTATCGCTCACCATTGGATTATTCTGATGCGGCATTGGATGATGCCAAAAAAGGTTTGGATAGGTTGTATGAAACCAAACGGAAGCTAAAAAATATTAGTATTGGCAAGCTCCCGCAACGTTTTGTGGATGCCATGAATGATGATTTTAACACGGCTGAAGCTATGGCGGTGCTGTTTGATACATGCAGGGCATTAAATAAATCCGATGATGATGCGGTGCGCTGTGAGTTCTTTGCCATGTTGGAAGCCTTTAATTTGCTTAATCATGATGCAGATGATTGGTTTCAAGGTGAAGCTGAAGATACATCCGCTATTGATAAGTTAGTGCAGGCGCGTGACGCTGCCAAACAAGTGAAGGATTATGCCAAAGCGGATAGTATTCGTGATGAACTGTTAGCTCAAGGCATTGTGCTCGAAGATACATCCGAAGGAACACGGTGGAAAAAAGCATAAATAAATTAAAAATTTTGCTCAGTCTGGACTTGTCTGGGCGAGGTTATTTTGGTGTGTTTGATGTTTAAGTTAGGCTGTTTGCAGCGCTATGTCCTTAAAACATGGTTAGCCCCGTTTGTTGGTATTCTTGTCCTTGTGACCCTAATACTGTTACTTAAACAGGTGTTATTTTGGCTACCCACATTGATTGAAAATGATGTTCCATTTTGGCTATCCAGCAAGCTGTTTTTTGCTTTTGTCCCAGGTATTCTTGTGATGGCAATACCATTATCCTACTTTTTTGCGGTGTACCGAAGCGTTAAAACATTTCAATCCAACTCGGAATTGGATGCGTTATATGCGGGTGGGTTATCATTATTTCAGGTGTTTAAGCCTGTTTTCTGGGTAGGCATTGGATTAAGTTTGTTGTTGCTATGGTTCACCATGAATGTAGTGCCAGACAGTAAGCTAGGAATTTATAATACCAATCAACAACTTGCCGCAAGACATGCTTCGCCGTCATTTACACCTCAACGTTTTGCTGATGTTGAAGATATTACTTTTTATTCAGAAGGAAAAAACAGTGATGGTATTTATGTGAGAGTAATGATTGCCGATGCGCGTGAAAATAAGCTTTCTCCAACCCTATACTTTGCCGAAACAGCAAATATTCAAAAGGGTGATGATGGTATATATATTATCCTTGAGCATGGAAACCAACTCAGTGGTGCAAAACAAAAACTACAAATGACCAACTTTGAATCGTATCAGATTCAAATTCCCATGTTATTTGAACGCGGCTTTAATACCTTATCTGCCACAGCAAACTATGCATACATGCATACCAAAGCATTGTATGAACGTATGCAGGCGGAAAACACGATTCAAAGCCTGGCAGAATGGAATCGTCGTTTTATTCCACCACTTAGCCTGTTGATACTATTTTTTATTGCGATTCCTTTAAGTTTACAAGCCAAACGTTCGCAAAAAGGCGGTACGTTTTTATTGGCGATTACTGCCATCGCCATCATGGAAACATCGCAACTCATTTTATTTCGTAAAATCACAGCAGGTATCGCGCCTTGGTGGTCAACATGGGCACTAGAGGCGGTATATGCTTCCATTGCTATATTTTTATTCATGCAAGTGAATAAATATGGAAGTTTATCCATGAAACGTATACTTCCGGTTATGGCAAAACATGCGAAATAAGTTCAGCGTTTTATTTCATGCCGAAAAAAAATATCTTGTTATAGTTCCGCTTCTTTCAACAAGGGGTAAGCATGAGTTTTGCAGAAGAAGTCCAGAAGCGCCGCACATTTGGTATTATTTCGCATCCTGATGCGGGTAAAACCACGCTGACTGAGAAGCTGCTGTTGTTTGGTGGTGCCATTCAGATGGCAGGTGCAGTCAAATCGCGAAAAACCGATAGACATGCCACCTCAGATTGGATGAAAATTGAGCAAGAGCGTGGTATTTCCGTGGCTTCATCGGTGATGAAGTTTAATTATGCTGTGGCAGGGCAAGACTACGAAATCAACCTGCTCGACACCCCTGGTCACCAAGACTTTTCAGAAGACACTTATCGGGTTCTGACAGCAGTGGACTCCGCCATGATGGTGATTGATTCGGGTAAAGGTGTGGAAGGGCAGACACTCAAGCTGATGGAAGTCTGCCGTATGCGCAATACGCCCATCATCACCTTCATCAACAAATTGGATAGGGAAGGGCTAGAGCCTTTGGACTTGCTTGCCGATATTGAAGAAAAGCTACAAATTGAATGTGCGCCGCTTTCGTGGCCTATTGGTATGGGCAAAGCGTTCAAAGGCGTGTATAACCTGTATAAAAAACAACTTCATTTGTTTCAAGCAGGCACGGACGACATAACAGATGCCATTGCCATTGATAATTTGGATGACCCTAAACTGGATGAACTTCTTGGCTCACAAGCCGATGAATTAAGAGAAGAAATTGAGCTTTTAGAAGGCGCTGCCAACCCGTTTGATTTGCAAGAGTTTTTGAAGGGAAGCCAAACACCTGTATTTTTTGGTTCTGCGATTAATAATTTTGGTGTACGTGAGTTGCTGGATGCTTTTGTGGAGTTCTCACCGCACCCGCAACCCAGAGCCGCTGTGGAACGTGTGGTTGAACCCACTGAAAAAGACTTTTCTGCGTTCTGTTTTAAAATTCAAGCCAATATGGACCCGCAACATCGCGATAGAATCGCATTCTTCCGCTTGTGTTCAGGTAAATATAGCAAAGGTATGAGTGTGCGTCATCATAGGCTGGCTAAAGACATCAAAATCCCCAATGCGACCATTTTCATGGCGCAAGATAGGGCGCATGTGGAAGAAGCTTATGCGGGTGACATCATCGGCATTCATAACCATGGCACGATTCGTATTGGTGATACCTTTACGACCAAAGAGCCGCTTAAATTTACGGGTGTACCCAACTT
>CAMZLX010000137.1 GCA_947311795.1 uncultured Zetaproteobacteria bacterium | reverse complement strand
TGCGCGAAATGGGTACCGTGGAACTCTTAACCCGCGAAGGTGAGATTGAAATTGCTCGCCGCATTGAAGAAGGACGTATGCAAGTGCATGAAGCCATTTGCCTTTGCCCAGCTACATTCCGTGAAATCATGCATTTGGGTGAGCGCGTGATTGAAATTCGTGACGAAGCATTGGAGCTTGAAGAAGAGCCAAACTTCAAAGATATCTTGGATATTGATGATAAAGTCGTCAATGCAGCCGCCATTGCTCAGTATGAAAACCGCATGGACAAAAGTGAAGGTGACGATGATGATTTAATCGATACCAAACCAAAAATGAGCCCTGAAGCATTAGCAGCAGCCATCAAAGCGCGCACCGCAACCCCTGATGGTACACCCATGGAAGAAACGGTCATCACCAAAGAAGAGCAACTAGAATCTGCTTTGGAACATTTCGAAAAAGCCAAAGAGCTACACGAAGAATTTTTAAAAATTCGCCAAGAGCGCACCCGCAAACCACGCGACAAGAAATTGGCTGCGCGCGCTGATGAAGTGCTCAATGCCATGTTGATTGAACTGGTCACCATTCCTTTCTCCAACAAACAATTGATTATGCTTGTCGCTCGATTTAAAAGTAATGTTGACCGCGTTCGCAAATATGAGCGCGCCATTCGTGACCAAGTGCTGAAAACAAAAATGCCACGCAAACTATTCTTGGAAACTTTCCCAACACGTTTGACCGATGAGAAGTGGGCGCAAGATATGCTCAAGCAAAACCCAGATGCCAAATGGGTAGATGCATTTACACTTTCAACAACCAAGATTAAAGAAAACCAACGCCGTCTTAAACGTGTTGAACAAGAAAGTGAAATGGATGTGTATGATCTGAAAGACGTGGCACGAAAATTAACCATGGGCGAAGCCAAAATGCGCCAGGCCAAACGCGAAATGATTGAAGCCAACTTACGCTTGGTAATTTCAATTGCCAAAAAGTATACCAACCGCGGACTTGGCTTCTTGGATTTGATTCAAGAAGGAAACATTGGTTTGATGAAGGCTGTGGATAAATTTGAATGGCGCAGGGGTTATAAATTTTCAACCTATGCAACATGGTGGATTCGCCAAGCCATCACCCGCTCCATTGCTGACCAAGCACGCACGATTCGTATTCCAGTGCACATGATTGAAACGATTAACAAAATCATGCGTATTTCTCGCCAAATTGCGCAAGAAACAGGACGCGAACCTAGCCCTGAAGAATTGGCTGAGAAGTTAGAAATGCCCATCGAAAAAGTTGAACAAATCTTAGAGGTTGCCAAAGAGCCTGTATCATTGGATACCCCTGTGGGTGATGATGATGACACAAGCTTGGGTGATTTCGTGCAAGATGTGAAAGCTGAAAACCCACTGGATACAGCGGTGATTGAAGCTTTGCGTGAATCCACACATGAAGTGTTGGAAAACTTAACCGACAGAGAGCAAAAGGTACTAAGAATGCGCTTTGGTATTGGTATGAACACAGACCATACCTTGGAAGAAGTAGGCAAACAGTTTAACGTAACCCGTGAGCGTATTCGTCAAATTGAAGCCAAAGCATTACGCAAACTTCGCCACCCATCACGCGCACAAAAGCTTAAAACATTTGCTGAAAGCCCAGAGCTTTCACCATCCTTGATGAAAAAATAAGCGCGTAAAACGCAAACAAAAAGGGCAGCCAATGGCTGCCCTTTTTTATGTGATTTCAAAGGTTAATCCTATTAATCAATATCCACATAAAAAATCAAACCCAACTTTTCATTCTCATGAAACTTGGTCCAAATATTAAAAACCTTGCTTGGGTCAGATAACATGGTTCGTTTCACCAAAAACTGTACTTTTTGTGTGCCTGAAGTATCTGATGAAAGCAAATCACACACACCACTAATCGAAAAAAACAATGAATCTTCATCTGATTCATCATTAAAGAAAAAACGGCAGTTTACACCACTGTTCGCAAGTTTATTGCGCTCTGTCATACGCAATACGTCCGATTGAACATTAATAATATCCCTATTTCTTAATGCTGGGGTTCGCAATGCAATCACAACGTGAGCATCTTTTTCTACCGAAGTAATCAATGCGCCCAGCGAGCCTGTAAACAAACCTTCAAATGTTTTGTTTTGATTATCTTTTTGAAACGCAACAATATTAACTTGCCGAACTTCTTTAGCAGACAACAACTTTGGCGTCATCACTTGAAAGCTAAAAATAGTGAACATAAAAACAAATAAATAACGCACAAACTTAACAATTCCTTTATGTGTACACATCATTATAGGTTCCTGATATAAGAGACTGTTTCAGTTTGCATTTGGCTTATTTTTTGTTGCAGTGCTTCTTTCATGAGCAACACATCTTGATGCGGCATGCCAATATCTTCTAACTGATTAATATCTCTTAGATTATACACAAGATCTCGCAACTTTGAAATCATGACACGTAATGTTTGTAGCTTTTGTGTTGTAACTTTTTGATTCAACTGAGATGTTTGGTTGGATAACGCATTGGCACTGGATAAATCACTCAATCCAAAAAATAACACAAACAAAAATAACAACTTTCTCATCATACCACCCTATCACATTCTGGCGGCAAGCATCCTAAGAAATTATGGCATGCGTGTGACAAAATAAAATAAAAGTACTCAACTTGGGCGAATACAAATCCGTTCGATATGTGTGGTTTGTTTGCTATCTGCATCCACGGTAATTTTGGTGGCAAAAATCGTTGCACCGCGTTCCACTGCTTCAAAACGTTGAGGCAAACGCTTGACCATTCTACGCAGAGCACCTTCTTTTTTCATGCCAATAATAGAGTTATACGAACCTGTCATACCAATATCCGATTGAAAAGCTGTGCCGCTAGGGTGAATAATTTCATCACATGTTGGCACATGGGTATGTGTGCCATACACCATGCTCACCTGCCCATCGAGATACCAACCCATGCCCATCTTTTCACTGGTCACTTCAGCATGTAAGTCCACAAGAATAGCATTCACATCATCAGGGATTTCCTCAAGCGCTTTGTCTGCCGCTTCAAAAGGACAATCCCATGTGCCCATAAATACTTGTCCGATAAGATTCACCACTGCGATTTTATGCCCTGCCCGCGTTTCCTGCACCGTCCAACCATGCCCAGGTGCATACTTGGAAAAATTTGCAGGGCGCACAAATCTATCATCTTCTTCAATGTCTTCTAAAAAACTGCGCTGGTCCCAACAATGATTACCATTGGTAATCACATCCACACCAATATTAAACAACTCATCAGCAAGCTTGAGGGTGGTTCCAAAACCTGCGGCAATGTTTTCACCATTGGCAACGCAGAAATCAATTTGGTGCTCATCCAACAGGTTGGGCAAGTGGTCGCGTAATGCTCTACGTCCTGCCTTACCCAGCACATCACCAATGATAAGTATATTTAAGCTGTTGGGCATGAAAGCACTCCGTGTTCTGTGATAATTCTTGCGAGCGGCACATCATGCGGCTCAACAGGTATTTTGGGAAGCGCTTGGCACGAAAATGCCAGCCCCACCACATCAATATTTTCACCATGTTTGGCAAGCCAGCGGTCAAAGTAACCTTTACCCATACCCAAGCGGTTACCTTTTGCATCAAAACCTAGCAGCGGACAAAACATCACAGTTTTTGCCGCGCTTGGTTGCCAAATCTCGCCTTGGCTTGGCTCAAACACGCCAAACCCAACCTGTTTCCATTGGCTTGTTGCATCAACAGCAACCCATGTCATGTCACAATCACCCAACATCCGTGGCACATATACATCCAAAGCATCATCAGCCAACAAAACATCCGTATTGACCTCAGCAGGCAAGGCTTTGTAGGTGAGCAAACATTGAATGTTATTTGATAATAAATACTCATGCGCATATTGCATAATTTGTGCAGCATAAGCTTGCCGCTGTTTTGATGTCAGTTGGTTTCGTGTGGTTGCGGCTTGTTGGCGAAGTTGTTGTTTGAGCAAGGCAGTTTCAGGTATCATAAAAAAAAGCATCCCCGCCCTGACGTATCATCAGGAAGTTGTCGAACCCTCAAAGTGAGGGGGGCGAAGCACGATTGCATCAGGTTCTTCCGCAAGGGAAGACGCACACAACAAACGTAGCAATCTCCCAATCGAAACACATAGGCTCAGGCAACTATGTTGTGACTCGATCAGCGCAGGGACACGTTAGCTAAACCCTCTGCTTGTGCAACGGCTTGGTCAAGTGTTGAAATCATCTTCTGCATCAGCTCAGGGTTGGTGGTGTTTTGATTTAATAGTTCATCGGCTAAATTTAAGGCAATCAATGCCATAATTTTGCTGCTATCAATGACTGCGCCCGATTGTTTAAGCGCGATAAACTGGTCTTGTACCATAGATGCGGCAGCTCTCACTTTGGCTGGGTCATCATCGGTATTTACATTCAGCTTGATGCCGCCAACCATCACTTCTACGGATTCACTCATGAACTCTGCCTTGCATTTTCAGCCACCAATATATCAAGCTTTTCAATCGTGTGTTCCACACGCGCCTTGGCATCAAAACATTTATTTTCAAGGTTTTGGCGTTCACCCTGCAATGCTTCGATTTGTTCGCGACGTTTCCTAAGCTCACCTTCTGCCAAACGCGCCACTTCACGCAAGCGTTTGTTTTCGGCTAAAATCTGCTCATGGTTGCGGCGAATGGTCGCCAAATGCTCAACCAATATATCCAGCCGTTGTTGAATGGCTTGTTCATCTTGCTGCTTATCCATCAGGCGATTGAACCACTGAAGATTGCATTGGTCAACATTCAGCTATCCACCTTTTGTTGGATGGTGTTGCAGTGATGACACACATCTGCTTCATTGGCAATGCGTTTGCCGCAAGTATCACAGGCTTTTTGGGTGAAGACATAGCGGTATAATTTGACCAATACAAACACAACCGCAATCGCAATAATCAAGCGAATAATCATAACTTTTCCTCTGGTTTTTCATCTGATTCTTTTGTTGGTTTCTCAGCTTTGTTGGACAACACTTTTGCAACAATAATACCAACCTCGTAGAGAAAAAGCATGGGGAATGCAAGCAGTGTTTGTGAAATAATATCGGGCGGTGTGAGCACTGCGGCAAAAATAAAAGCCCATACAATCACATAGCGCCGTTTATCTTTAAGTGCCTCAATACTCACCAAATCCATGCGCACCAAAAGCATAATTACAATTGGAATTTGGAAGCTCATACCAAAGGCAAACAGCAGCTTTAATACCAGCGTTAAATACTCTTTAATCGCAGGCATGGCTTGAATCAAGTCGGTTGAAAAACCCAAAAAGAATTCAAAGATTAAGGGAAATACGATAAAAAATGAAAAGGCAGCACCTGAAATCATTAAAAAAAGACTGGATACAAAATAACCCAAAAAAGCACGCCGTTCATTTTTGTATAAACCTGGCGCGACAAATGCCCAAAGCTGGTAAAATGTAATCGGGGCTGTG
>CAMZLX010000136.1 GCA_947311795.1 uncultured Zetaproteobacteria bacterium | reverse complement strand
CATGGCAATGGTATTACCACGGTATATGCCCATCTTAATAAATCATTGGTCAAACAAGGGGACATACTTCAGCAAGGGGATATATTCGCCGAAGTGGGCAGCACAGGTCGTTCCACAGGGTCTCATTTGCATTGGGGTGTACAATTTAATGGTAATAAAGTTGACCCTAGAGCAATGTTAACTGTAGAAAACTCAAAGCCTTAGTTTGCTTGCCTTCTTTAACAAACAAGCACATCATACGCTAGTTTCTACTGGGAGGTATTTTATCATGACAAACACAATTAAGATATTAACCATTGATGATGATGATTCAGTACAAAATGTCATTGTTACTTTTATTCAACGTTTTTTCTCTAATAAAAAAATCACGTGTGAAATCAAAGCGTTTAATGACCCTGTTCAGGGCGTGTTTGAACTTAGTGCTCATGGCGAACAATATCATGTTATTTTATTGGATGTACGTTTACCCAAACTCACTGGTGATGAAATATTTAGTAGCTTATTGCATACCAACCCTAATATTATTCATCGTGTCGTTTTCATAACAGGTTATCCCAATGATTTGATTCAACGTTTTCCCGACATAAAGCTCAACATTCTAAATAAACCTTTTCGCTACAATAATTTTTGCTTGAAAATTGTTGAAGTTTTAAAAGGTAGACCTTAAATAATAAATGAACGCTTGGTTTTCAGTATTCAATGCCCAAAAAGCTGAACTTAAATTCGCAAGCATTTTAGCAGTTACCACAGCGTGTATTGTCTTGCTTATTGTGTCGTGGTCTTTTCTAACCTCAACCATGCAAAATAACATACCCGAAGCACAAACTTCTACGAATCTAAAAGTACAAACCACAGAATGCCCTATTTTACCACAAACGGCTACACCATCGAAAAAGTCTACCATACCTTTAAAAAAAGAGTCGGTAGACACAAAGATAGCTACCTTACACAAAGTTCCAACTAGCAAACAAAGTGCTCATAAAATAGTGCTCGGACAAGGAAACTATTTTGTACAAGTTGGTGCATTTCAACAAGAAAAACTTGCACGACTGATGCTTGAGAAAATAAAAAAGAAATATCACTACGCCATCATCAAGCGTAAAGCAGATAAACATGCTGTTTGGGTCGGGCCTGTGGTTACCAAGAGCGACGCGCTGACCTTAAAAAAACATTTGCAACGTAAAAACAACCTTCAAGGGTTTATTGTGACCGCAAAATAAAAAAATGCCACTTGAGCCGGACTGGTTTGCAACGCAAAAGAACCTTGCTGCCGCTGCTTCCTTCCGGACCTGACGGGGTTCACAAAGACTTTCCGTGCAAGGCCCGACCCAAGTGACAATCGGTATCATGTTTAAAACATGAAAACTGTAGTGAGCTTACCATCAAAAATGGCGGAGAGAGAGGGATTCGAACCCTCGGTACATTGCTGTACACACGCTTTCCAAGCGTGCTCATTCGGCCACTCTGACATCTCTCCAAGCTCTAAAATTGAAACTGGCGGCACTTTAACGCTTAGACGCAGAGTATCAAGCGTTATGGCTCTAATTACACACTTGGCTTGAAATTTGCTTACTTTCAATCAAGATGAAGAATAATCAACCCATATTAAATAACCATAGTATTCACCCAACAGCCTTCAACAGCTTTTTACCCAAAGAAACCATGGATGTGGTTAATAATTATATTGGCGATCTCCCACAAGACCTCGCATTTGAACAAGACATGACCATACTTTTTAGTGATATGCGTGGATTTACCGCTTTAAGTGAGCAATACAACCCCCATAAAGTCTACGAAACAATCAATGCAAGTCTTGCTTTACAAAGCAAGTATATTGCGAATTTTGGTGGCAGTGTGAATAAATTCTTAGGCGATGGCCTCTTAGCATGTTTCTCAGGTGAAGATCGAAGCCTGCGTGCATTTCAATGTGTACAATACTTACTCAAAGAGCTAAAAAAACTTGATGATAACAAGGCTTACCTACCTTGCCACGTCGGCTTTGGGCTTAATGATGGTTCTGTTCTGTTTGGTTTATTGGGTGACCATTCAAGGCGTGAGTTTACCGTCATTGGAGATACTGTGAACACCGCAGCAAGGTTATGTGGCATCGCAGAACCCTTTAAAGCATTGATGACTCAAACCTTTATTGATAACCTACACGATGATGAAGCTAAAAAGAGTTATGCATTTGTTGAGCGCGCCTTGTTCAAAGGTAAAAGAGAAGCTATCCGTATTTACGCCATTTGCTCATAAAAAAGAAAATGTAGTTTAGCTTTCATGCTTAAGCTTATCCAACAAACCAGCACCCATTACAAACGCAGACAAGGTATGCAGTTTGCCGCAGCCCTCAGCTACACCACACTCTTGTCTGTTGTACCTGTGACCATGCTTCTCTTTTTTATATCTCTGCAAACCGACATGTTTTCAAATATGTTTGACCAAGTTCGTGAGCAACTCCTCACCCAGCTTTTGCCCACCAGCCGCGAACAAATTGAAACTTATTTGCTGCAAACAAGCAAAAATATTCAATCTTTTTCATATCTTAGCATGGCACTTATTTTCTTATCTGCGCTTTGGTTATCTTTGGGTGTAGAGCGGGCATTCAATCATATCTGGCATGTTCAAACACCTCGGAAACTCATCTTACGCATACCAGCACACGTTACACTTTGGCTTGCAGCTCCCTTACTTATCATGCTTTCCATCACCTTAACGACTTGGATGATTTCACTACCCTACCTGCATGATGTAGTGCAACAAACCTCATTTGCATCCAAGATATTACCACTCTTGGTTTCTTCTACTGCACTTTTTTTGCTCTATTTTTTTGTGCCCAACACACATGTAAAACTAAAATACGCGGCTATAGCTGGGTTAGCTGCGGGTTTATTGTTTGAAACCAGCAAATGGGGTTTTACGCTTTATATCACGAAATATGCCATGTATGAAAAATTATATGGTGCTTTGGCAACGCTTCCCATCTTCATGCTTTGGATACTCATCTCTTGGATTGTTGTGCTTTGGGGTGCATCCCTCCATTATGTATTGCAAAAACAAGGACATTCCGCTTAGCTTCAACTACACTTCGAGCCTATGGCAAAACAACATAAATTTTATGCAGTGGTTGTACCAGGTTTGGAGCGTATCGCTGCTCGTGAACTTAAATCACTCGCGGCACATGAGATCACCATTGAATATGGTGGCATTCAATTTTCTGGCACTTTGGAATTGCTCTATCGCGTGAACCTAAGAGCCAGAACAATTACTCGGGTTTTAATGCGACTACGTACCTTTCGTAGCATGACATTAGACGGGTTGGGTTACGACCTAAAAAAAGTTGCATGGCATTTATTTTTTAATGAGAATACTACGCTTGATATTGAAGTACATAGCCATCGCTCTCGTCTTAATCATTCCGATGACATTGCTGATTTTGCAAAGGCTTACATTCAAAAACTTTTACCCAAACTTGGAACAGGCAAAAAGCAGCAGTCGCAAACACTTCACATTCGTTTGGACAATAACCGTGGTGTTTTAAGCTTAGATACCTCTGGCGAACGTTTGGACAGGCGAGGTTACCGTTCAGATCCAGGGAAAGCACCCCTACGTGAAACCATAGCAGCAGCGATGCTACAATGGTCAGGGTGGCGACCACAGCAAACACTACTTGTTCCTATGTGTGGTTCTGGAACGCTTGCAATTGAGGCTGCATTAATCGGTAAAAATGTCGCACCCAACCTTCAGCACGACTTTGCATGTTTACACTACCCTTCTTTTAATGCTAAAACGTTTGATAAAGTGCGTGCAAAAACACAAAAAATGAAAAACCTTAAGAAAACACTCCCTATCTATACTTCAGACATTCACCCTGCAGCGACAGCTAGATGTGCTAGCAATGCTAAACGTGCTGGTGTTGAAGAATCAATCAAAATTGACCAGCTGGATATTCAACAGTTACAGCGACCAAAAGCACCCTTTGGCGGTGTGGTCATGCTCAATCCTCCATATGCACTAAGATTGGGAGAGAAGGAAAAAACCTTATCACTTTGGTTTGAGCTAGGGCACGTGATAAAATCACAATTCATCGAATATAAAGCATGGAAAACTATTATTGTTTGTCCGAATAGTGATTGTGAAAAAGCTCTTCAACTACCCATAAAAAAACGCTTGAAGTTTAAACATGGCGGCCTTGATGTTACCCTTTTACAAATCTAAATAAACAAGGTTAACTGTGAATAAAAAATCAATTATAAAGTCATCGTGGTTGGTGCTGATTGCCCCACTACTTACCTTTCCCTTGATGAACAACTTGCGTGTTTTTCCTTTTATTGCGCCCAATGAAGAACCCAAATGGGCGCTACTTACAGCTTGTGCTTTATGGATGGGTTTTGCTGCATCTTGGCTTTGGTTTAAACGTAAACAGCCGTTAAACTTTGAAAAAGCATCATTTGCAGGCATTTTATTGCTCATCTACTTGCTTCTCTTGGCCATAGGCATATTTATTGGTCCAAATATGACAGAAGGTATGATTCGTTTTGCCTTTTGGTTCTTTTGTACTGTTATCTTTGTCGCATCTGCTTGGGCAATCAAACATGAAACCAAGTGGCAAACCATACTTATTTGGAGCATAACCGTTGGCACATTTGTCTTTTCCCTACGCTATTGGGAAAGTTATATCTTGGATTACGGCAAACCCAATTACAACATCGCTGTACTCTTCTCACCCATAGGGCATATTAACTTTACTGGTGATGTATTGATTATTCTATTGCCTTTCCTCATGTGGGTTTTGGTTGCCATGAAAAACCCTATTCTTCGGGTACTCAATTGGTTTTCAGTCACCACAATGATTGCCATTTTATTGGTTGCCAGTTCGCGTGGTGCGCTTGGCGGCTTATTTGTTGGCTGTATTTTTCTTTTTGTGTTCATCATAAAACATTGGCAAGAATGGTTAAAAATAAATATCTCAAACCCTTTGCCACTTATACTTATATTAAGCACGCTTATTGCAGCATGGTTAATTTATAATGCGCTGCCCTATCATTATCGTGACCTTGCCCGTGTCTCAGCAACAGCTGGTCAAGCCACCACTGACAAAGGAAGAATCGTTCTCACGCCGAATGTGATGCAACCCCCATTGGTTGATATGTGGGTGAGGTTTTCGCCGCTGCTCGGCGCCCGCACCCCTATATTCGCTTCCACAACAGCCATGGCTTTAGATACACCTTTACTGGGACAAGGCACAGGTAACTTCGCATGGGTATATCCAAGTTACAGCAACCGCTATCCTGACTTTCGTGACCCTTTAAGTAGTACCAAAACATTTACCACCAACCCCCATAATGTCGTGCTACAAATTGCTTCACAAAATGGTATTCCCGCCATGCTCATTTTCATGGGTTTACTCTTGCTCTTCTGGTCGAAGCTAGTCCACCACCTTTGGTACAGGCTTGATGGTTTTGTATTAGCAGGTTTAGCAGCTGTATCAGCAGCCATTTTTGATGCTATGTTTAACCATGTCTTTTTTAATCCGGCAAGTATGTTTGTATTTGTTTTGCTCGGTGGCACTTGGTGGGGTTATCTCAGTACAAAAAGAGATACAAACCTCGCCATATGGAAGCTCCCTGCAAAACCATTAGCCGCAGGGGCTCTACTCACCATAATTGTCCTTAGCATTTGGCCAGCGCGTTGGGTGGTTTCCGAATGGTATGCTGGGCAAGCCATGGCGCATATGCGATACCCTGCTTATGAAGCTGAGTATTATCAAAAAGCATACGATTGGGATAAAGAAAACTTTCGTGCTGTGTTTGGTTTAGGTCAAGTCGCATACAAACAAAAAAAGTATGCCGAAAGCGCAAAGTATTTTCAGGAATTTGAATCATTCTATCCCTATAACCCACCTGCGCTTAATATGTTGGGTGCCGCACACATGATGTCCGGTCATTTCAAAGAAGCGGAACAAGCATTTCAACGTGCCATTCTTATTGCACCTGACTTTGAAATGGCAAAACAAAATTTTCGTCGTGCCCAGTCCCTTGTCATGCAACAAAAACAACAAAAGCCACAGTAGGCTGCCGAAATATAGACAAAGTTATTTTGTGGGTTACGCTTTAATTTCTAAAACAGGTAGGAGATGAATTATGTTACAACGTCTTGGGTTTATGATATTCGCCGCAACGCTATTGGTAGGATGCCAAAATATAAGCAAAGAAGATTTACAAGTCTTGCAAGCTCGCGCTGACAGAGCAGACCAACTCGAGCAAGAGAATGCACAGCTAAAACAAGAGCGTGAATCCTTGAGTAAATCAGTGCATGAATTAGAGTCACAACTTGAACAAGAAATCGCAGATAAACAAATTCTGATTGAACAAAATGCACAAACTGGAATTATTAAAGTGACCATGCAACAAGATATTTTGTTTCCAAGTGGTTCATTCGAAATTGACCAAGAAGGTGCTGCTGATATGTTGCGTAAGGTTGTCGCAAGCTTAGATGGTAGCAACAAACTTCGTATTGTCGGTCATACCGATAACCTTCCTGTATCACGTGGTTTACGTGATAAATTCTCCGATAATTGGGATTTATCTGCACGACGCGCTGGCGAAGTTGCTCGGTTCCTTATTTGGGGCACAGGGTTCCCTGCAGAGCACATTGAAGTTGTCGGTAGAGCTCATGTTGAACCCGTTGCAGATAACACAACAAAAGAAGGTCGCGCTTTAAATCGCCGTATTGAATTGTTTATTGAAAAATAAACACAACTCATGACACCTTCTTTTGCACAACAAACAACCGTGCCAGCTTTAGCTATAAAGCTAGCTTCCTTTTTTTTACTAGCCGGTTTATTTCTTTTCCCATACCTTATTGCTGGAAGTAATTTCTTTTTTGCACTTCTACTCCTTACCGTTTTATTTTACCACGATATTTTTAAACAAGGATGGTTAATATGTTGGAAGGATTTTCGTTATATCACCATAGGCATACTACTCATCATCGGCTTTAATTTTGTCGGCTCGCTTTGGGGACCGATGAATAGCTTAGCCACTCATAAAATGGGCAAACAAATTCTTTGGCTCTTTATTCCCATTATTATAGGGCTTACCTATTATCATTCATCCCTCAGGAAACATGCTTTTATTGTCATTTCATTATCTCTATTTATTCACCTTGTCATTACAACACTTCAATACAACGGTCTTGTCACCATTCACGCATTAGGAAGCAGTAAACTGGATGCATCTGGGTTTATTGGTCATTTATCGCTTGGTTTTATTTACGGCATTTGGGCAGGTACACTGATTGTAGCAGCTCAGAACGCACCTAAACTCTGGAAATTTATCTGTTATGTGCTTGTTATCTATGCCTTAGCTACAGTATTTATGGCGCACGGCAGAAGTGGTTATATTACAACTACAACTTGCCTTTCACTTGTTTTGTTTAAAGTTACTTTTCCAAAGCAATGGAAATTAAAACTCATTACTTTCAGCATACTCATGTTTGTTATTAGTATTTTCGCCTTTAGTTATTCTCCAGTCAAAGATAAAATTATTAAAACCATTGATGGTGTTTCAGCTTTATACGAAGGAAATTGGGAACGAGCAGATATTCGCTTAAAAATATGGGCTGTTAGTTGGGACATTTGGAAAGAACATCCTTATTTTGGTGTAGGCACTGCAGGTTATCCTAATGCTGCAAAAAAAATTATTCAAACGAATAAAGTTGCTTCCTTGAAAATACCTGAAAACAATAAATCTGTTTTTTATGGGCACCCTCATCATGAATTTCTATTTGCTCTTTCACGTTGGGGACCTTTAGGTTTATTCGCATTATTATTTCTTTGTTACCATTGGGTACGTACGGGTTGGGAAATGGACTGGAATCGAAACACAATGAATGCTTATTTGGTTACAGCCAGTGGGATTAGCGTCATTTTGCATGGTCTGACAGAGCCTAGCTTAAATACACACTATTCAACCCTATTCGCTATCGTTGTTTTAGGATTTGGACTAAGTCAAACACGAAAAAATAAGCAGGCATGAATATACTTATCGTTCGCAATGATAAAATTGGTGATTTTATTACCGCTTTGCCAGCTTGTTATATCTTAAAGCAACACCTACCTGATTGTCATATTACTGTGCTTATTTCACCCATCAACCAAAGCATTGCTGAGGCTTGTGACTTTATTGATGATGTTATTCTTGATACAAAGCAAAGCGCCAGCCAACTCGCCAAAACACTCAAGCAGCAGCAATTTGAACTATCCTTTACCCTTTTTTCCAACACGCGCGTTGCTATTGCCCAATGGTTAGCACAAATCCCGAAACGTATTGCCCCAGCTACCAAAATTGCCCAAGTCTTTTATAATCAACGGATTGTTCAACGTCGCTCACAGGTGAAGATGCCAGAGTTTGAATATAATATGGCTTTAATCCAAAGTGTGTTTCCTGATATAAACACCGATTATCGCCAACCTTTACTTCAGCTAAAGCCCAACAATACACTTAGAGAGCAGGGTAAAAAGCTTATCGCCTTTCATCCCGGTTTTGGTGGTTCATCCGATGCCAATTGGACGGTGAATGAATATATTGAACTGGCAAAAAGCATAGAGGCTAACCCGAACATCCAAATCATTTTCACGTTTGGACCAGGTGATGAATCTTTTTTGCAAGCATTTGAGAAAAGCAAAGGGAGCTTAGAAGCGCAAACCTTTGTCTCCAACGGTTCTGTGGCTGATTTCGCCGCCTTGATTGCATCATTCTCACTGTTTATCAGCACATCTACAGGTACATTTCATCTTGCCTCAGCCGTTGGCACACCCACCATGACCTTTTTTGCGGATTCGTTGTTTGCATCAAGTAAACGCTGGAAAGGCATTGGTGATGAATTTTTGCAACACAATTATATGTTACCGCAAGATATAGAAGCACGACAAGTCATGTTTAAAAATGTAAAAATGAATCTCAAGGAACTGGTAAAAAATCTTACGACTTAGGGTTATTTTTCTCATGTAGTTTAATGTATTTCACTGTTGTGCCTAAGCCATGAAAAAAGGCAATGGTAAAACCTTCAAATCCACAAAAGATGCCTTTTCGAAAAAAGTAACTCTTGATAAAGGCAAACAAACCACGCCCCACTCCAGCCAACACCGACACCTGCTTTTTGCCTTGTTTATCATTCGCGTAAATCTCTGAATAACTTTGAATCTTCACCAAAAAATCTGCCACTGAATCAAAGGAGTAGTGGCGAATTGGATGCAACAGCTTTTCTATCTTCATACTTTTGGTTTGAATCGTTTCATGCACCTTGGCATCGGAGAAGTTAGTTTTGGTGCGATGATAGAGGCGAACAATGTATTCAGGATACCAACCACAGCATTTGACATGTTTACCCCGATAATAATTATCCCTTCGCACTTCATAACAAGTATCTGCATGCAATGTTTTGCTTTGTAGTTCTTTAACCAGCTCTACAGACATGACTTCATCAGCATCCAGTGAAAATACCCAATCGTGACTGGCAAGTGTGGATGCGTACTTTTTGGTCTCACCAAAACCAAAAAACTCACCTTCAAACACTTTGACATTCTCAAAGGATTTCGCAATTTCTAATGTTTTATCTGTTGAACCATTATCATAAATAACCACTTCATCAAAGGCACTTAAGGAAATCAGGCATTGCTCTAATTTACGTTCAGCATTTTTGGTAATCATCACTACCGATATATCAGGCATCAGCCACCTCCTTCAATGTTTGCACCAGCCGTTGCACATGTTTATCGGCATTAAACTTATCCTGCACCACTTCCAATGCTTTGTTGGCATAGGTTTTGGCTGTTTCAGGTGATTGATACAACGTATTCAGCGCATTAAACAAACTATGGGCATTTGTGGACTCAAACAACAAACCTGTTTCTTGATGACTTATAATCTCAGGCACACCACCCCGATTGCTGCCAATCACAGGCACACCCACGCTCATGGCTTCAATCAATACCAAGCCAAAGGTCTCTTCAATAGTCGGCAATATCAACACATCACAAGCTTGCATCAGGGCAGATGGATTATCCACAAAACCTGTAAATATCATGTGTTGCTCAAGCCCTGCCTCAGCCACCTTTTGCTTCAAACTATTCAAATAACTTTCTTGCATAGGATGCCCCACAATCAAGGCTTTGAAGGGTAACCCCTTATCTTTGGCAATCTTTAATGCAGCCAATAAAAACTCATGACCTTTGTCATAATCAATGCGCCCCACCAAAGCGATTAAAAAACTATTACCCCCTGTATTATATTGTTCACGCACTTGTCGCACCAACATTTCACCTTGCTTATCCACCCGCTCTACACCCAAATAATTCACTGAAATATCAGGTTGAATATCCTCTGATATAAACCGCTGTAAATCATCTGCCATGGTTTGGGTAATGGCGATAATACGGTCGATATGTTTATACAAAAACCGATGCAATACTCCATCTTTCATGGCTGGGAACTTCATATGCCTGGTCATGACCAACTTGGGTTTTTGTTTGGACAGCAGCTTTGCCAACACCGCCACTGTCAAATCTTTCGCCCAATGAATGTGCAACACTTGAACCTGTTGTTTATCTATCATGTTTGCCAATTTTAGCGCAGCGAAAAATGGAAAATAATGAACCACCTTCGCTAAAGTCAGCATAGGCACATCAATACGCGTTTGTAATTGTGAATCAGGTGAAAGCACGGCAACAACATCAAGCTCACTGGATAAACGATTGCAAATATCTGCAACATAAAGCTCTAAACCACCTTTGTTGGGTGAGCAGCACAGTTCCATAACTTTAAGCTGCTTACTCATCATCTACCTGCATCAGTCGATTATGCTGCCAGGCATTGAGCAACACCTGCACTTGGACTTTAAGCCTTATTTCTGCGGCTTGCACTTGCTCAGACTCACCCTCGCTATATGTTACCCTATCCAAAGTTCGCACCACCAAAACGCCACTCTCTTCAATACGACCTGTCATCGCATCACGCCCAAAAATAACGCTCGGTGTTACGCTATCATCCACCAACGACATACCCAAACTGGCATAACGACTCTTTTTCCAACCTGCCAAATCAATTAGGGTAGGTATCAAATCAATTTGGCTGCTTAACCTATCATCAAGCCCCGCCTCAAGATTGGGGGCAAGAATCAGAAGTGGAATACGATACTGCGCACGCATATCAGGGTGCGCCATATTGCCACTTGCATGGTCGGCAAGCAGCACAAATATCGTATTCTTGGCATATTTAGACTTGGCCACGGCGTCAAAATACTTGCCCAATGCCCAATCGGTGTAATACATGGTATTCAAAAACCATTCGGCATCTGAGTTGCCATCAAACTTCTTAAAGCGTGGCTCGGGCAATGCCCACGGGGTATGTGTACTCACCGAAAACATCACACTCAAAAACGGTTGCTTGGTTTCAGCATACAGTTCATGTCCCGCCATAAATAAATCATAATCCCAACCGCCCCAATGCGATTTGGGTGGATTAGGATGCAAAAGTGTTAAGTCTTCAGAACCATAATAGGTGTCAAATCCTGCCAAGGACGAAATCTTGTCCATATAAAATGAGTGGCGAAATGAACCTTGAAGAAATGAAGTGCTATATCCTTGTTTCTTAGCAATATCACCCATCCAGCCAATGCCATTGGTTTCAATACCTTCACCAATCCCACCCGCACCCGGCACACGCGGAATACCCGCAATCACCGCCGCAATACCATCAATCGAACGTTGCCCATTGGCATAAAAATTAGTGTAAAGCCGCCCCTTTTTCACAAGTGTATTGTAGTTGGGTGTCACACCATACGGTTTTTTACCTGCAAGCTCTCGGGTAATATCAATAAAATCAGGGTCCCAACTTTCCAGCAACAAAATCACCACATTCAATTTTTCTTGCTTAGGGTTTATACTGCTTCGCTCACGCATCAAAGGAAAATCAGGGTTAAGATATGTTTCATACTTGGAACGATAAATAGACTGAACCACGGCCTCAGCATCTTGCTCTGGCATAAACTCAGGCACTCGCATATGCGATTTATGCAGGCTGTGTAAGGTTGCAAACACACCATTTAATGTGAGGTGACCTTGCGCCATACTGCCTTCATTGTAAGCAAACACAGGCTGTATGGGTTTACTTTCAATGCCACCGCGCATGGTAAGTAAAATAAGCAAAAACATAATAACAAAAAATGGAATCCGCAGCCAACCCAAACGTAGGTGTTCAATACCATCAGCGGGCATCATCCAACGTTTCCATAGTTTAGCTGCAAAACCCATCACAATAAACAAGGCTGTGAAATATGCCCAGTATGCCGAGACCAACATATCAAACATGGCTTGCTTGGAAGTATTCAGAGCTGCCGCAAGCTCATGTCCTGTATGCCTATGCACCATGCCAAAATACAATAAGTCGCCGATAGCAATGAAAGCAAACGCAAACAGCAATACAAAAGCATACCAACTGATAAGGCGCAAGTACCAGTGAGACACAAACCACTTCAAAGGCAGGTATGCCAACAAAAAAGGAATGCCCAAAAAGACCATGGTAATCGAGCTATCCATAAACCATGCACCTTTAAGCATGGCATAAAACACATCACCCAAACTTAAATCTGAAAAGGTATCAGGATATACCCACAAAAAAGCTAGTCGAAGCGAAAAAAACAGCAGCAAAAACACACTGAACAAACGCAGAAAAAAGCACGTAACACGCTGATTCATGTGCAACCTCTACATCTGACCAGCTTCCAAAGAAAGATAAAGAATACAAAGGGATCAAGCAAATAATCCCAAATGTTTACAGACTCCAGCAGCCGCATATCCCAAGCCAGTACAACCCCAACAAACATGGCTGCAATCACATAATAATGGCGTAAATATGCCAATAAACTTAAAAGCAGTAAGCCACCAATCATATAGGGGTTCGCATAACCCCACGCATAAGGGTCAATATGACCTATGCCCAAAGCCAATGGGTAAAACAACAAACCAAGCAACACAATGCCCCATAAAAGAAGCTTATTTTCCTGTGGGTTCATCCATGTTTTTCCCCATACCATGTTGATAACAGCCAACAGCAGTAAAACCGTAGACACAATGCTTAAGTCACCCGTTAACCCGCGCAACCACCAAACTGGACTGTACGGGAATGGATACACAATAAAAACGGAAATCACAAACAGTGATCCCACCTTCACCTTAAGGCTTGCATCAGGGCGCACCTTTCTTAACCAAACCAAACGCAGCCAGTAGAAAAATAGGGTCAAGCCTACCGTCATTCTATACCAGCCTTCTGCATCACTTGATGAAGCCAAGCGCGATTAAACTGCACATGTTTAATGTTTTTGCGTTTGTAGGTGTAAAGCAAATGCCACACACCATCTTTGTCCTGAGTGATAGCAGGGTATGAAAATGCTTCATTCTGTTTGCCATGTTCAAACTGATACGCGACTTGCCACCCACCTTCTAAATCATGGGAAACAGCCAAGGTTAAGTTTTGGCGGTTATCTGGGTTATGATTACCCACCCAAATCCATAAATCGTCATCAACTTTGGCTACGATTTGTGCTGAATTGGGATTGGGAAGTTCTGTCAAGGTAAAGTCTTGCCAAGTTTGCCCTTCATATATGCTTTTGAGGCGAATCACCTTCCAATCTTGTGTATGCGAACCTGAGCGCATAAAGGCATAAGTCTCATCATCCTTACCTTGCACTATGGATGGCTGAATACCACCGCCATGCCCATACATACGCACTTTATCTATTACTTCGCCACCTGATGATACCCGCAATAATTCAGGAAATTGCGCTGCAAATTCATGGTACACAGGCAAAAGCATACTGCCATCTTCCATACCGTACATGGTATTGCGAACCAATGTGCTGACATTGATGAAGGGAGAAGTTACAAGGCGTTTAGGTTTCCCCCACGTCTTCCCCAAATCATCAGAAAACATGAGGTTTAAACTGCTACCTGCCCAGCCACCATAAGATACTGTCACAAAATAAAGCCACATTCGTTTTTCTTTATCCAAAAACACCAGAGGATTACCTATTTTACTGATATACCGTCCTAAATCTTCAGCCAACTGTGGCACATTCAATATACCCTTGGGTTCCGTCCATGTTTGTTGCTTTTGTTTAAAGTAGCTTTGGAAAATTTGCACATCTTTGCCACCTTCACGTGAACCCGCAAACCAAAAAGAAATCACGTCTCCCGAGGGTAATACTTCAATGCTAGCACTATGACTGGAATGTTGCCCTGCATTGGGAATAAGCTGGGTTTGATAAAGCGGTTGATTCGATACGCTTTCAACAGTGGGTTGCCAAACAATAGGTGACCATGCTGGTTGCACATTGATTTTTTTCCATGCAAGCACTGCCGCGAACAGCCACAACGCAATAAAAATAAACTGATATGTTTGTTGCAAACGCAAAGCGTTTAGCCTTGTTGAAAGTAATAAATAGCGTAAAAAATGGATAATCCAACAACAGTGCCAAACCAATGCTTGGGTTCTTTATGCCCCAACATCAAGCTGAATGAATAAGCTTTTTTAGCTCTATCTTTCCAAGGCGTTAAGCGAGGAATAAATAATGGCACGTGTTCCGACCACTTTGCATAAGTTTCACCAAACAAATCCACCATACGCTCAGCTTCAATTTTAATCACAACCATGTAAATCCAAATGAATATCACTGCTGCAATCAATGCAGGAATAAGGTGATTACCCATCACACAAAACCCAATAAACATGGTGGTGTTAAACACATACAATGGATTGCGTGTGAACGCATAAGGGCCTGTGGTAGCAAGCTCGGCATCCTTATCAATATAACCCAAAGACCATGTACGCCCCATTTCACCCAAAATCACAATAATCGAGCCAAGACATAGGGACGTTAAAGTAGGCTGCGCCAAGAAAATCACAATCAACGCTGCGACACCTGTTAGGCGTGGTCTATGATGATAAAAGAAATCCTCGTAAGGATTCAGGGGCTTATTTTTGTTTTCGCTCATAATTTTGAATACTCCTCAAGGACCACAACAACGCGTCCTATTTTTAGTTTTGCAGTGATTTTTAATGGAATATGACGCTCATCATTGGTCAGCCATATTTTAATCGTTCCAACGCTGGTAAACACACCTTCAGTTTTCATTTCAGGTTGTATTACAATAGCATCCACCCATTTCTTCCACGGTGTTTTCATCATTTTATGTTTTAAATATTTAACAGTAAGCTCATATTTCTCACCTGAATCAAATACCGGAATAGATATGGGGTGCCCTTTGGTTGGCGGATGCATTCGCGTCAAATAAAATGCATCAATCACATTTAGGTACCCAGCAGGCACATCAAACATCGTCGTTTTTCCATTTTTTGTATATGAAACTTTATTTTCTTTATACAAAAACTTTACATCTTTTGTCGCTCTATACTTGCGCTCCAACTGGTCAGTCGTAAACAAGGTGCTTTGCATCTTTTTATCAATGCAAATACCCTCTGAAATAATAGTGTCCCGCACCCGTTTGAATAAATCGAGAAAACCGTTGGTGCGTGCAAAATTATGAACCTTATAGCCATTTGCGCCATTTTTAGTAACGTTAATCTCAGCAGCCCCTGCATTAACAAACTCCCAACCTACAGAGAATTTGTATTTCTCACCCACAAAGGGAAAGCAGTCGTCAGTGGTAGCATTGGCTTGCGTTACCCAAAGAAAAATCGCCACACCCAAAATTTTAATAAGATTACTCATGTCTATTTGCCTCAATCTTTTCAATGCCTTGCACCATAGCATTGGTTTGAATCATATCCATACAAATAAAATTATCGCATGTTTTTTGAATGCAAGGGCCGCAATCGGGATTGGATTCCACATGAAAATCCAGCTTACCATGCGGTGCATTACGTGCTCTAGGTGTTGGTCCCCAAAAGCTAATGGTTGGTGTGCCTAATGCTGCAGCCAAATGCAAAACACCCGTGTCGGCTGCAATTACTGCAAAACTCTTCTGAAAAAATACACATAACTCAGGGGTTGAAAGACGTTTGGGTAACACAAAGCCCAAACCATGTTCATTCAACTGTTTGGCTTTGGCTTCTTCCTTGGCATTACCCCAACAAAACACGATATGATAACCTTTATCCTTGAGCTGCTTGCCCACTTCAAGCCATGTCTTGTCAGGCAATTCTTTGGTGGCGAATGAACCGCCAAGGTTAAACACCACCCAAGGTTTTAAATCATCCAATTCAACGGGCAATTCCGCTTCAAACGGCTTATGAATCCGTGGTGGCTGATAAGCAATCGCTTTATCCATATCTTCATCGGATAACCACGGTGCTTGGGCAATTCTTCTCACCTGTTGCACAATATTGATTTCATCAGGGTGCGGCTTGCTTGCATGTTCAAACCATGATGCAGGTTTTTCTCTAATGATGGACTTGTCAAAGCCATAAACATTGCGGCAAATCAACCGTGCCAATACTGATGACTTGATTAAACCTTGAAAATCCAAAACCAAATCAAATTTCTTAGCCCGCAGTGCTTGAACCACCCGCCGCACTTCGCGCAACGGATGTTTACCTTTCATCGCCACGTCATGCACTACGACTTCAGGCGGCAACACTTCAGTGACAAAGCTAAAGCGGCTATCCACCAACCAATGCACTTCATCCACTTCGGGGCGGTTTAGCACATCATCCAAACCAGGAAGCGCATGGATAATGTCCCCAAATGCCGATAATTTTACGATTAAAACTTTCATCCAGAGCTATGTATTCGTCTTATCAATAGCGTAATAAAGCCAAGTGAACCAAGCCATACCCACGTTGACAAAGGCGTAAAGCAGCCCACTTGTGGTTGCTCGCAAGCTGAAGTTATCCCTGCATAAAGAGGGTTATAAGTTATGGTATCGACATAACTATATAACGGATTCGCATACACAAATGCACCCGACCAAGCATCTACACCCGTTGCCGCCCAAATATTACTATAAATATGCATAGGTGAACTCGGCAGCACCACACCAGACACCTGATGTTTCTGCACCCCATCAACCAGCCATTCAATATGCGTGGCATCCCAACGAATCGTATAGCGGTGCATAGCTTGCGAAGCATCAAACCCCAAAGGAAGCAGAACTTCATGCCCACCAACACCCGATACAAAGTAATTAAATTGAACTTGGGTCGTATTTTTACCTAAAAACTCAATATCAATTTCATCATGTGGCTGCCCATCACTTGTGCCTGTGTATAAAAACAAACCTGTAATCACTCCCGAAGCTTTTGCCACTTTCGCATCAAAGCTGACCTCTCCCGCAGGCAAAAGTGATGCGCTGCTATATTCTCCACCAGCATACGCAGCACCAGAACATAATGTGGCATCGCCAACACATGGTAAATCATCAAGCGTCAACCGCAATGTATTGGCATAAATATCAACATGGTCAGCCCGCCAAGCCGATGCAAACACGCCACCGTTGCTCCAGCCATCGGAAACCCGCCAAGTGTATGTGTCAATCACAC
This sequence comes from uncultured Zetaproteobacteria bacterium, assembly GCA_947311795.1. Taxonomy (GTDB): domain Bacteria; phylum Pseudomonadota; class Zetaproteobacteria; order Mariprofundales; family Mariprofundaceae; genus Ghiorsea. Next base: position 7,319 of record CAMZLX010000136.1, on the reverse strand, counting down.
CCATATTATCTTGGATACTATTGTTTGCTCCAAGCGTGCTACAAGCATAAGCAGAAAAGCTATAAAACACAGTCGTCAAAAAGATAAATATCTTCATAACGGCAAGCATAAGAACAACAGCTTAAATAACCATGAATTTTTAATATGTATCCATGCCTTGAATACGTTATGCTTCTGCCCTTATATACATTGAACCAAAGATTGAGAGGCGAAGTCATGGCTGGATGCGGAACAAAAAAAGTAGATGAAAGTGCAAAAAAGGCAATTCCCGGCATCAAAAGTATTATTGCTGTGGCATCGGGTAAAGGTGGTGTGGGTAAATCTACCACGGCAGTCAACTTAGCGGTTGCTATTGCCCAAGAAGGCAAAAAAGTTGGTCTTTTGGATGCCGATATTTATGGGCCATCCATGCCCAATATGCTTGGTCTCAAAGGTCAGAAACCTATGGTAGATACAGGTGGACAAGTCATTTTCCCACTGGAAAACTATGGCGTAAAAATGATGTCTATTGGTTTGTTGGTGCCTGATGAGCAAGCCATGATTTGGCGTGGTCCTATGGTGGCAAGCGCATTGGGGCAGCTTTTGAATGGTGTGGCTTGGGGCGAGCTTGATGTGCTTATTATCGACATGCCACCAGGCACAGGTGATGCACAGCTTACTTTATCGCAAACCGTACCCGTGACTGGTGCAGTGGTGGTCACCACCCCGCAAGATATTGCCTTGATTGATTGCGAAAAAGGCATTCGCATGTTTGATAAAGTGCATATCCCAACATTGGGTATTGTGGAAAACATGAGTGTGTTCATCTGCCCACATTGCAACGGCGAATCCCACATTTTCGCCCAAGGCGGTGCAGAGCGATTAAGCAAAGAATTTAAAACCGACATCATCGCCCAAGTGCCACTCAATATGGCGATTCGTGAAAATGGTGATGCAGGCACACCGATTGTTGCGGCAGCCCCCGAATCCAAAGAAGCTGAAATTTACAAAAACATGGCAAAAGCAGTGATGAATAAAGTGACTACGCTTAATAAACGTAAAATCACCATCCCTGTGATGTCGGCATGAATATAAAATGCCCCTGCTTGGCTCTTCATATCCACCATCAAGGGCAAGGTGACTGTATAAGTCTTGAGAATATTAAGACTATAAACCTTCATGAAAAAGTTGCATAAAAATAAAGCCCTATCCTCACCAAACAGAATGGTATGGTCTTATTTTAGTGCCCTTCGACGGATGTGCCACCAAGTTGAAAAACATAGTATTGAAGCCTATAAAAAAGAAGATGCCGCCCTATGTGTTATTACTGCAGTAACTGTTGTAGAAGTATTTCTTAATGTTTATTTCAGAATTTTGATATCTGAATCTCCTTATAAGCACGCAGAAAAGAAAATTCAGAATGATTTGCAAAAGCAAGTTTCACTTGATAAAAAATTAAAAGAATGGCCCAAAGAGGTATTTGGGAAGAAAATAGATTTTGGAACGGGCGCTGGTCAAAAATTCATGGAATTGAAAAATATACGAAATGGCTTGGTCCATTTTTCTAGCACATGGGAAACGATAGAGGTGCCAGGAATAACTATTCATGGATTGGCCGACACAAGTGTTTTTGAGTCACTAGGGGAAAATACTGCTATTCAGGCTCTAGAAACTGCTGAAGATTTTTTGGTCGAAGTGTTCAGGTTAAGAGGCATAAAAGATATTGATATTCCCAGTGTATTACATTCATGGACTGGTCACCCTCTCAAACCCCAAAACTAACACCATACTCATTTAACTAAATATTGCCCATACACACACCTACACATTGGTTTTTAACTCACCCGCGATAGAGTTAGGCAGTATTGATTTCAAGGAGTGTGAATGACTGTTCATATCGTGGTTGCCAATCGGCTGATTAAAATCTTTGGCGCAATAATTAAGACATTAAGTTACCCTTTTCATGCCCTATTGCCCAACTATCGCTTCACCATTCCTGCCAACAGCCCTGCCAAGTGCTCATCGAAAAAGCAGCAAAAGATTCCCAAAGTGATTTGGCAAACCAACTTCACCAACAAAGCGGCATTCCCTGTGTATATCAATTATTTGTTCAACCGCTTGATGTCACTCTCTTATGAATACCGCTATGTCAGCACCGAAGCCCGCCTTGAATACTTGGAAGCCAATGCTTCACCCGAGATTGTCACTGCCTACAAACAACTGACCAATGGCGCGGCACAAGCTGATTTATGGCGCATGTTTGTATTGTGGAAAGAAGGCGGCGTGTATATGGACATTGATGCCCACCTTGTTTGGCCATTGGCTTGGCTGATTAAACCTGAAGATGATGAGCTGTTTCTCGTCAACAAGCAGCATTATACCAATTATCTGATTGCCGCTGCACCCAACCACCCTATTTTGAAAGAAACCATAGATATTATCGTGGACAACATCCAAAACCGCAGGGTTGACCAAGGTGTGTATTATCTAACGGGGCCTGTCACCTTCAACACCGCTATTGGCGACAAACAACCCAATAACCGCTTTTATCGGGTGACTTGCATTCAAGGCAGCTTCACCAACGAACATTTTCAATACATCGACCGACCACGCAGCAAGTGGACACATGTTAGCAACGACGATTTACTGAAATAAATTGAGCGAACATCAAAACGGTATAGGGCAAAGAAGCATTGGGCCTTGGGGAGCCATTTCCATCGGCATTGGTGGCATGGTCGGCGGTGGTATTTTTGCTGTGCTTGGTGAAGCTGTTTCTCTAGCACATGGCGCAACAGCCATTGCCTTTTTATTTGCTGGTATTGTCGCCATACTCACATCTTATGCTTATGCCAAATTATCCGTCTACTTTCAAAATCGCGGTGGTACGGGTAATGTGTTTAAAACATTCAGCGGCACAACCTCACCCAGCAAAGCCATTGGTATCATCAACAATTTATCCACGGCTGAAGTGCTTAGAATGCTGAAGAATAACCATCCTCATGAGGAAACCCGCAACTATATCGTAAAAGTGCTTGATGCACGTAAGCAGTTTGTAAGCCTTTAAACCTTCTGTATTGGTTAACACATGTCTCGTAACTTGCACATGTGTCATCAATTCACTAGACTTGTTCCATAAGTTGTACATGTGAGGTATTGATATGCAAGTTGTAAACTTTACAGAAGCACGAAACAACCTAAAACGCCTGCTTGATGATGTGGTGGATGATGCAGATTATACGGTAATTAACCGCCGAGACAGTGCCGATGCTGTGGTCATGGGTTTGGATTATTTTAATGGCATCATGGAAACCCTTCACCTCTTAGAATCCCCTGCCAATGCCAAACATCTGATGGAAAGCATAGCGCAATACCGCGAAGGACAAACCAAAAACAAAGATTTGCTTGATGACTAAGCAACTCGCTTGGACAGACCATGCATGGCAAGATTATGTGTGGTGGCAAAGCCAAGACCGTAAAACCCTGAAACGCATCAACACCCTTATCAAAGATGTGCAAAGAAATCATTTCACAGGCATTGCAAACATGAACCGCTGAAAGGCAGCTTATCGGGCTTTTGGTCAAGGCGAATCGATGACACCAACCGCTTGGTTTATGCCATTGATGATGCCCACATCACTATTCTTTCCTGCCGTAAGCATTATTAGTATACTGTCCCCGATTTCCACTCGTTCACCTTGACCCACACCATTAACAACACTATAAATAGCACTGTTAGGAGTATTATTATGCACACGCTCACAGCCAATGAATTAAAAACACGCGGTATATCTTCACTTGAAGAAGGTTTGAAAGATTCGCCCGAATTGATGATTACGGTGCGTGGCAAAGAAAAGTATGTGGTACTAGATATTGAGCACTACCATCATCTTAGAGAGATTGAACTTGAAGCTGCCCTGCTTGAAAGCAGGCAAGACATAACGAACAACAAGGCAACCCAAGAAAGCGCAGAAGCGCATGTGCAGCGTATGTTTGACTAATGCCGTTTCAACTTGTTTTTACCGACAGTTATATAAAACGCGCCAAAAAGTTTGCTAAAAAACATCCTGAACTCAAACAACAATACCTCAAAACCCTACAACTCTTAGAGCTTAACCCTTATCACCCTGCCCTGCGCTTGCATAAACTCACAGGCAGGCTCAAAGATTTACACTCAGTATCCATCAATGTGAGTTACCGCCTTACCATTGAACTCATCCTTGAAGATGAAACCATTATCCCCATTAATATTGGCACACACCAAGAGGTTTATCGTTAATTAAAGGACTCTGCCCAGTTATCTCAAGCGAATAGTAAATAATAGACCTGACCCGATTTCCTTAGACATCTAAAAAAACCATTTTTCTAATAATATTCATATTACCCACCTATCCCTTTAAACTGTTCCATCTCAAACCGATGCTCTTAGGTGAATATCAAGACCTCGCATCACTTTCAAAATAGTGTCATAACGAGGTTTTGCACCTGGCGAAAGTGCCTTATACAGGCTTTCACGACCAAGCCCTGTTTCACTTGCTAATTTGCTCATGCCTTTAGCCTTGGCAATATCACCCAATGCTGCAAGCAGTAAATCAGGGTCACCATCTTCAAGCACTGCTGTCATATATTCAGCAATAGCTTCAGGGCTGGTTAAATGTTCACTCACATCCCACACTTTGGTTGCTACAACCATATCACTACTCCTATAAATCAGCCGCAAGCACTTTAGCTTTTTCAATGTCGCGTTGCTGCGAAGATTTATCACCGCCAGCCAACAAAATAATCAGACTGCCATTATGGTTAATGTAATAAACGCGATAACCTTTACCAACATCAACACGCAGTTCAGATATACCACCACCTACTGGTTTTACATCACCTGCATTGCCTAATGACAACCTACGAACTCTGGCATCAATACGCGACTTTGCCCGTAAATCACGAAGTTTAGCAAACCAATTTGCATAAATATCAGTTTGTCTAACTTCAATCATACAACTTATTGTATCCGATTAGATACAGTCGTCAAGGTAAAATTAATCATAGCATATTTGCACATTCCTGCTTCTATACTCCATATCAATAAAAAAGCCCACTTAGATTTCTCTAAATGGGCTTCTTATCACGCTAGTTTTTTGTATTTAATGCGATGCGGTTGCGCTGCATCTTTGCCGAGCCTACGCTCTTTATCTTTTTCATATTCAGCGAAGTTGCCTTCAAACCATTCCACATGTCCATCACCTTCAAAAGCGAGGATATGGGTAGCAATACGGTCTAAGAACCACCTATCATGCGAAATGACTACGGCGCAGCCTGCAAAATCAAGCAGCGCATCTTCGAGCGCGCGTAATGTTTCCACATCCAAATCATTGGTCGGCTCATCGAGCAGCAACACATTGCCGCCCTCTTTGAGCATTTTGGCTAAATGCAAACGATTACGCTCACCACCCGATAGCATGGACACTTTCTTTTGTTGGTCGCCACCTTTGAAGTTAAACCGACCACAATATGCCCGCGAAGACACTTCAGCTTTACCCAAGGTGATAAAATCAGAGCCGCCTGAAATCTCATCAAACACAGTTTTATTATCATCCAAGGCATCGCGCGATTGATCAACATACGCCAGTTGCACCGTCTCGCCCACCGTCAAATCACCCGATGTTGGCTGCTCTTCGCCTGTAATCATGCGGAACAACGTGGTTTTACCCGCACCATTCGCCCCAATCACACCCACAATACCACCACGCGGCAAATTAAAGTTTAAATCGTCATACAACACCCTATCACCATAAGCTTTGCTCACCGTCTCCGCTTTGATAACCACATCACCCAATCGCTCGGCAACAGGGATAAAGATTTGTTTGGTGGCATTGCGCTGCTGCACTTCTTTGCTTGCCAACTCATCAAAAGCTTTCAAACGTGCTTTGGATTTGGCATGTCTGCCTTTGGTGCCTTGGCGAACCCATTCTAACTCTTGTTTGATGGCTTTTTGACGCGAAGATTCCTCTTTGCTCTCTTGACTTAACCGCGCATCTTTTTGCTCAAGCCATGATGAATAGTTACCCTCATAAGGAATACCTTTGCCTCGGTCTAACTCTAAAATCCAGCCCGCCACATTATCCAAGAAATACCTATCATGGGTTACGGCTACCACTGTACCTGTGTAGTCATGCAAAAATCGCTCAAGCCATGCCACGGATTCCGCATCCAAATGGTTGGTGGGCTCATCCAATAAAATCATATCTGGGTTAGACAACAATAAACGACAAAGAGCAACGCGTCTACGCTCACCACCCGATAGTTTGGACACATCTGCATCCCAAGCCGGCAAACGCAGTGCATCGGCTGCAATGTCTAACTTCCTATCCAAGTCATGCCCATCAGCTGCATTGATAATATCTTCAAGCTTGGCTTGTTTCTTCGCCAGTGCATCAAAATCCGCATCAGGCTCGGCATATTCGGCATACACGGCATCCAAGTCTGCCAAAGCTTGCACAACCTCGCTCACGGCTTCTTCAACATTGCCACGCACATCTTTGGACTCATCCAATTCAGGCTCTTGCGCCAAGTATCCAATCTTGATGCCCTCGGCAGGGCGAGCTTCACCCAAGATTTCAGTGTCTAACCCTGCCATGATTTTTAATAAGGTTGATTTACCCGAACCATTGAGACCCAATACGCCGATTTTGGCGCCAGGGTAAAATGATAACCATATATCATCCAAGATTTTTTTCTTGCCACCAACCACTTTGCCCACGCCTTGCATGGTATAAATAAACTCTGCCATAAACTTTAATATCCTCTTTACTGTTATCGTTTGTTTTAACGCTTTCTATTTAACTTTTACGTTTACCCATAGGATGCGAGCGGTTCACTTCATCATGAAGCTGGCTGCGCGAAACATGGGTGTAAATCTCTGTGGTGGTAATGTTTTCATGCCCCAAAAGGGTTTGCACCACGCGTAAGTCTGCACCATGGTTGAGCAAATGTGTAGCAAAGGCATGGCGCAATACATGCGGCGAAGGCAAAGGATAAATGCCGGCTTGTTTGGCATATTTATTCACACACATCCACAAGGTTTGTCTTGTGATATGGCTGCCTCGGCTTGGAAACACATAAACACTGTTCTCCGTGCGCACTTCTAACCATCGCGATAACCAAATATCCGCTTCCTCACCATACGGCACTTCCCGCTCTTTGTTGCCCTTACCAATCACCCGCAAGGTTTGTTGCCTGCGATTGATGTCGGACACTTTTAACCCTGCAAGCTCGGATACACGCAAACCCGTGGCATACATCAATTCCAGCAAACATTTGTCGCGTATGCCTTTGCTTTTGGATGT
>CAMZLX010000135.1 GCA_947311795.1 uncultured Zetaproteobacteria bacterium | reverse complement strand
GCAGTTTTTGGCACATTCTTCATCAATTCGACCACGTCCGCATGTTGCCAATCTTTCACCAAGTCCCATGCTTGATTCAGTGTTGCCTCATCATACAACAAACCTTTCCACAACGCGGGAAGCGCAGAAATCCAATCCCAGCCCCCTGCATCCGCACCACGCACTTCAATAAACTGCTTTAAGCGCACCTCTGGGAATGTGGTACTAACATGCAGCTCCCAATCGGCATGAGTCGGATATTCACCTGGCAACATGGGCAATTTGCCTTCCAAGAAATCACGAAATGATTCGCCTGTGCAATCTATGTATTCCGCATCCCTAAGCACAAAATACATGGGCACATCCAACACCCATTCTATCCACGCTTCAAAACCAAAATCATCCTTAAACACGCATTCAGGTATGCCTGTGCGGTTGGGGTCGGTGTCCAGCCAGCAATCAGCGCGGGTGGACAATAAACCCGATGGTTTGCCATCTTTGAATGGTGATGCTGCAAACATGGCTGTGACCATAGGTTGCAAGCAGTAGGCAACCCTCATTTTCTTCGCCATATCCGCTTCAGATTCAAAATCCAAATTCGCTTGGGTGGTTGCCGTGCGCAACATCATGTCCAAACCTTTACTACCCACTTTCACCATATATTCGCGCATCACATTGTATCGCGCTTTGGGCATCCACGGAATATCGCCGCGCTTCCATTTAGGCTGAAAACCAACCGCTAAAAAACCAATCTCTAATTCTTTGTTCAGTTGTCGTAATAAGTCGAAATGCCTGCCCACTTCATCATGGGTTTCATGGATGGTGGCGAGTGGTGCGCCTGATAGTTCAAGCTGTCCGCCTGGTTCAAGGGTAATCGAAGCCATGCCATTTTTGAGTGCAATCGGATTACCATTTTCAAGCACTGCAAGCCAATGTTCATCATGATTCCAGTCTGCCAAACGCTCCAACAAATGCTGAATACTTTTTTCACCAAAATAAGGAATGGGGCGCAAGGAGTGCGTGCAGTAACCCACTTTTTCATGCTCTGTGCCAATGCGCCATGCTTCACGTGGTTTGTTGCCACTGCGGAAATAATCAGCCAATTCTTCTCGATAAATGCGTGTGTGTTCCAAAGCAACTCCCAAAAGCTACATATGTTGTTAAGCTACAGCTAAGCTCTGAGTGCAGCAGACTATTTTGAGCGAATCAAGGCAAAAATTATAGGGGAAACCGCAGTTTACTTGCTTGTAAATGAGGATTTCGCCATAATTTTTAACGCTGATGCAGGAAAAAAGAGGCGCTACACTGGAGCTTATGGGTGGAAACATTATAGATGAATGAGGCAAACAACCACCTTAAAACGGATGAGGTTAGCTTTACCCAGTGTTTGCGAGGCACTTGGGTAGACAGAATATTGCTCATCACCCTGCTGGTTGGCATTGCTTTATTGTGGTTTCAAATCAATCAAACCTTAAGCCGAGGCATCCCCACAGCATATATTTATTACGGTGAAACCTTACTTGCCAAATACCCTTTACCCCAAGATAACAACATCATCCATGTGGATGCAAAAGGTGAAATCGGTGTGTCGGACATTGAAATCTCAAAGCTGGGTGTTCGCTTTGTATCTTCGCCCTGCACCACCCACTACTGCATGTTGGCAGGACATAAAAAATATACGGGAAGTGTGATTGCATGTGTACCCAATCATATCATGGTCGTGGTTCGTGGTTTTGATGAAAAAACAGATAAAAACATCACTTTTGATGCAATATCGGAATAAAGATGGAAGAAATTGATAAAAACATAAGCATTCCACCTCGCCCAAGTTTAAAATCTTTGGAAGATAAGGCGATCTGGTTATCCTTGGTTTTGCTTGCTATTGGTTTGCATGTGTTTGAAGCCGCACTACCTAATCTCGGTCCTTGGTTTAAGCTGGGCTTAGCAAACATCATGACCTTGCTCGCTTTGATGATGTTGGGCGCGCGCGCTGCATTTATGCTTGCCATTGCTCGCGTTTTCATCGGCAGCATATTTATTGGCACATTATTCACACCCACCTTTTTTATCAGCCTTGCAGGTGCACTGACTGCCGCCACGGTATTGGTGGTGTTGTATAAACTATTTCCCCGCCTTAGCCTGATTAGCCTCAGTCTGTTTGCTGCGATTGCCCACATGAGCGGTCAGTTTATTACGGTGGAAACATGGTTTATCCAGCAGCCTGCGATTTATTATCTTTTGCCACCTCTGCTGCTGTTATCTTGTTTTAGTGGTTGGATCAACGGAGCCATTGCCAGCTATATTTGGCGACAACTTAAAGACGATATCTAATCGTCTTTCTCATCTCTTTTGGATTCATCCAGCGGCGGTAACTTCCGATTATCCTTATTGTATTGCTTCCAAAGGTATGAACCCAACCAAATCGCAGCCCCCACTGCCAGTGCATACATCAATGCGCTGTCTCCATTGGGGTTGCTGGCGAAATAGTCTCTCATTAAAAACTATGCCATGCGTTATTTTTGTGCGAAACAAGGCAGAAAGATGGCTGAAACCGCAGTTTATTGCTAATCAATGAGGATTGAAGGCTGCTTTTTAACACAGGTGCAGCCAAAAAGAGACATGGCACGGTCACTTTGGCCACCAACCTTGTTCTTGAAAGGACAATACTTGCGTTCCCGCCAATAAGAAGTGGTCTAAGAGTTTAATATCTAAGGT
>CAMZLX010000134.1 GCA_947311795.1 uncultured Zetaproteobacteria bacterium | reverse complement strand
GTATTGCATGGTGAAGAAGTGGATAACGATGAAACGCTAACCAACCTACAAAAAGAAGCTGTCTCTTATGCCAAAGCTAGCGTGGATATTGTTGCCCCATCAGGCATGATGGATGGTATGATTCAAGCGATTCGCCAAGGTTTAGACAAAGCAGGATTTCAAGACACACCCATTATGTCGTATGCTGTCAAATATGCGTCAGGTTATTTTGGCCCCTTTCGTGATGCTGCGGATAGCACGCCAACATTTGGGGATAGAGCCCAATACCAAATGGACCCAGCCAACCGCCGCGAAGCCATCAAAGAAGCCTTGCTTGATGTGGATGAAGGTGCAGATATGCTCATGGTTAAACCTGCACTGGCATACATGGATATTATTCGTGAAGTCAAAGATGCCACGCAACTGCCCATGGCTGTTTATAATGTGTCGGGGGAATATGCCATGGTCAAAGCTGCGGCTGCCAATGGTTGGATTGATGAAAAACGCGTGGTTTTGGAAACCATGTTAAGCTTCAAACGTGCAGGTGCTGATATGATTATCACTTACCATGCGCTTGATGTTGCCAAGTGGTTAGGCGAGTAAAACATGAATGATAAACAACAACCCATCCTCGGTGCAGAAAAGCTTGAGCAAATCTCTGCGAAATCAAACGCAAACGTTGAAACACAGACTAAACCCAAGAAAAAAAGCAAACTCAAATTTCATTTCTTCTTAACCCTTATCCTTGGTCTTGGCACATGGGCGTTTATAACCTATTCACCCATTGCCCAACAATGGAAAGCCGATTGGTATGATTTCACCCATCAATCAAGGGGTGATGAAACGCCTGCTCCGATGACACCAACCTACACTGAACCCGAACCTGTTTATCAAGAGCCCGCGCCAACAGTTGCGGATAATACGCCTATTTTTGAAGCCACACCCGAGCTAGAAAAAGCTGACCCGCCCACTGAAATTAACTCTGAATCCTTAGCGGGTTTAACCGAAATGATAGCAGCCTTGCAACATCAGTTGACCAACATGCAAGAAAACATGAATCAAATGTATGCCCAACAAATGCAGCAAGGCAAACAGCAGGTAAGCGCTCAACTCTCTACCCTTTTGCATAAAGCATCTTCGCCCAACAGCAGTATTGAAGATGTAGCGACAGCATGGGAAAGTATCAGCTTGCTTCCTATGTTAGACGAAGACCGTCGTATGCAAGCCGAGCAAGCATGGCAAGACCTACAAGGACTAAACACTGATGTACAAGCCATGGCGGACGACATCATCACCAACCTACGCGCCTTAGCAGATAAGTTGCACCCCGATGCATTGGCAGACATTGCTGAAAGTGTTGATAATTTGGTGGATGAATACGCCAATACCGATACATTTAGTACATGGTTGGACTGGCTAAAAGAGCAATTCAAGGTTTCTAAAGTGGATAATCATGCACTGACCATTAGCCAAGACCCGTATGCAGACCTCAAAGCATTGATGCTTGAGCTAAACCAATTCAACCGCAATCTTCGCTCGGGGCAATGGCAACAATTACCAGATTTAAATAACATCAACCATCAACTGGAACAGTATGGTTTAAACCCAACCCTTTCACCTGAAATGGTAGAGCAATTGAAACAAACCCAAGATACTTGGCAACAAGAAGCCCAAGCTTGGATGGAGCAATTATGATTCGCATGGTTCTCACCCTTCTCTTGGTGGTTGGTATTTTTGTTGGTTTGGTTTTATTTCCAGACATTGCAAGCCAGCCAGTACGCATTGAAATTCTGGGCTGGTTATTTGAAACCCGTACAGGCATGTTTATCTTGCTTATGCTTGTTGTGCTTGCGCTGTTTTGGTCGCTGCAAAAAGCCTTTGATTTAAGCATCAACAGCCCCAAACAAATGTGGTCACGTTTGCGCAGTGGCAGCACAAAGCGCCGTGAAAGCCGCTTGCAAGAAGCGCTGGCAACATGGATTGATGAGGGCGCAGGTAATAGCCAAAAGTTATTAAAACGAAGCAAAGGTATTATCCCTGAATGGCTGCATCATTCCCTAAGCTTGGCATGGGACAAACCCACAAACCACCCCAACATTGATGATGAAAAAGACAGTCCGCTGATTATTGCATTGAAGGCACGTCTAGCAACAGATGGGTATCATGGCGGCAAGCTTAGTTTAAGCGCACGGCAACATTATCTGGATACTTGGCTTGCTGTTCATCCTGGCGCACCACTTGCCCTACAACGCAAGGCAAGGTTGTTGGGTGATATGAGTGAATATGCGGAACAAGTTCACTTGCTTGAAGAACTGATGCAAAAAAATAAAAATATCGACAGCTTAAAACCTGTGCTTGCCCAAGCTTTAGCTAAGCTTGCTGAAAAAGATGAGGCGAACAAGCTTGTGCATTTGCGTAAAGCCAACCGCCTTATGCCGAATGATGCAGCCGTGTTAAAACAACTTGCCACTGCACTTGCTGATAGCGGTGACAGCAAAAGTGCTGAGCGTTTATTGCTTGATTATATCCAACAACATGATGATATGACGATGGCAAGAGCTGCACTCAAACTGCTTTCCTTTGATGCTCTACAAAACTTCAAACGTGTGGACAAACCTGCATTCCAGAATACGGATGCTGGGCGTTGGCTGCGTATGATGTTGGCGTATGAAGCGGATTTAATAGGCATTGCCGATGATGCAATGAATGCCATGTTATCGCAAAATCCAAGCCCACTTTTGTGGCAGACCAAAGGCGACTGGTTAGCCAAGCAGCATAAATGGGAAGAAGCAACAGAAGCTTACCAAAAAGCCTTTAAAGCCGAGTAAATTCTTACTTCAACATAGATTCAAACAACGGTAAATCTTCGGCAACATTATGCCCTGTTCGTTTGGATTCGCGGTTGGCTGCTGCGATTTCAGCCAAAGGTACTTCGGCATAAGGCTTGCATTTCACACGTTTTTTGCAGCTGCACGCCACACATGCCACAAGCTCAATTTTAAAGCCGTGCGTGCTGCCTTTGCGTGTACACCAAAGTGATTTCATTCTGCAAAGCTAACATCCGCTTACAAAGCTGCAATAACGTTGAAAAAGCCTTTAAATAGCCAACCTATTGAGCATCTTAAAAAAACCACTAGCCTTCGCCAATGAATATCCAAGAAGCCAATCAATATTTAACCCC
>CAMZLX010000133.1 GCA_947311795.1 uncultured Zetaproteobacteria bacterium | reverse complement strand
TTTTTGGATGAATTGTTAGCATGAGATATTTATCCTTATTGCGTGGCATCAATGTTGCAGGACAAAAGAAAATCAAAATGTCGGATTTAAAAGCGCTGTATGAAGGTTTGGATTTTACCAATGTGCAAACCTATATTCAAAGCGGAAATGTGGTGTTTGATGCAGATGATAGTCTGAATCATCAAGATGTCATTCAGGCTGCGATTAGACAACAATATGGTTTTGATGTGCCTGTGCTGATTCGTGTGAAAGAAGATATTGATGTTATTATCGGTAACTATCCATTTGGTACGGTGGATGTCACAAAAGAAGGCAGCCAAGTGTTGGTTTCATTGTTATCAGAAATGCCTGAACCTGATGATATTCATGCGCTTAAACCCTTTCAACATGCAAGTGAATCGTTTGCAGTGATAGACCAAGTAGCATACATCAAATGCCCGAATGGATATGGAAAAACCAAACTCACCAATACGTTATTAGAGAAAAAGCTTGGTTGCATTTTAACCACCCGCAATTGGAAATCATTGCTGCAACTGCAAGTGATGTTGGGGGAATGGCATGAGTAATGTACTCAATGTGATTGAACAATATCCAGCAGATGTGCAAACAAAGCTGATGGCTTTGCGGGCATTGATTTTTGAAGTGGCGAACGATTTGGACATTACAGACCTTGAAGAAACACTGAAATGGGGTGAGCCAAGTTATATCACCAAACATGGCAGCACCCTGCGCTTTGATTGGAAAGCGAACAAACCTAATGAATATGCCTTATATTTTAATTGTAAGACCCGCTTGGTTGAAGTATTTCGTGAGTTTTATGCTGATGAATTGTCATTTGAGGGCAATCGGGCTGTGGTTTTCAATGTGGATGATGTGCTACCCGAAGCAGTGCTCAAACATTGTATTCAGCTTACTTTGACGTATCACAAGATAAAACACCTGCCGACTTTAGGCGTGTAACCACTTGTAAAACAAGACCTTTGAGCTATAATGGCAAATAACTTGCTAGGAGGATATATGATGAAACATTGGAAACTATCACTGGGATTAAGTTTGATGATGGGGGCTGCAGCGATTTCAACAGCACACGCTTTAGAGGTTGAAGGCATACAAATCGCCGATAAAGCCACTGTCGGTGAGCAAGCCTTGGTCTTAAATGGTGCGGGTGTGCGTAGCAAGTTCTTCTTTGATATTTATATCGGTGCATTGTATTTGCCGAGCAAAACCACATCGGACACGACAGCGATAAGCAGCAAAGGTAATAAGCGGGTATTGATGCACTTTTTATACGATGAAGTGTCCAAAGATAAATTGGTGAATGGTTGGAATGAAGGCTTTGCAAACAACACCAAAAACCTTGCTGAAATTCAAGCGCGGTTGAACCAATTTAACAATTTCTTTCAAGATATGAAAAAAGGTGATGTGGTGGTGTATGACTTCACAGACAATGGCAAGACCACAGTCATCATCAACGATAAAGTTGCAGGAAGCATTGAAGGTACAGACTTTCAACAGACTTTATTAGCCGTGTGGCTTGGCGAAGACCCTGCAGATGATGATTTGAAAGAAGGTATGTTGGGCGAGTGAGCTCTTTAGAAATGGTATGAGGGGGATAAAATGAAGTACAAACTTATGGCTGTAGCTGTCTGTTCAGCATTGTTGTTATTGGGGTGTTCAACAAGCCCGAAGATGATTAGGGACACTACTGTTCCACAGACAATATTTATCAAAAATAATGAACTCCAACTGAATGGTGCGGGTATTCGAGAGAAGTATTTGGTGGAGGTGTATGTCGGTTCTTTGTATTTAAGCGGGAAGAGTTCGGATGCATCTCAGATTCTTAGTAGTCAAAGTGATAAATGTATAACTCTGAAAACGTTGGTGTATTTGAGTAAAGAGACAATGCAAGCTGCCATTCTTAATGGCATTGTAAAAAATGTAAGTGATGATGAATTTGAAAGTCTTCAAGGTGATGTTGATACGTTTAATTCGTTTTTTATAGATACTGATAAAAACACTATGTTTCAAATTAACTTCCTTGCTAGCGGAGACACCGAACTCTTAATCAATCAGAAAAAAAGAGGCAGCGTGGAAGGATTTGCTTTTCAAAAGGCATTATTAAGCATTTGGCTTGGAGACAAACCACCTACGGAGACAATTAAAAAGGCAATGCTTAATCTTTAAGTATTCCAAACCTTTAAGATAAACGCCTCACGCCCAGAACCAATGCGATAGCAGGTGTAGTGTTCTGGATTTTTCTTGTGATAATTTTGGTGATGTTCTTCGGCAGGGTAAAAGTTGGTGTAGGGTTTAATCACGGTGGCGATGGGTGCTTCAAACTTCCCACTTTCGGCTAAAGCTTGTTCTTTAGATTTAGTTCTTTCGGATGGCCTGCGTCACTTTTTCACCCGACAAAGGTTTAGTTTTACTCATAAGCTTACTGCTTTTTCTGATTTCAAATCGTTGTCTCTTTTGGAGTAGCGTAAATAAGTAACAGTGGGCAAAGTGAAAGAAAAAACAGTGCAATGGCTAGGCCTGTTGCCGATGTTGTAAGGATCCAAATACTGAGAGATAGACTGGATAAGAAGCCAAACGTTAGCATTATGCGAATTTTCTTCTTTTCTTCTTCCGTTAACGCCTCAGAAGATGACAGCAAGCGTTTTTCAGCTCCTAGAATCCCAACCCACCCTGCTACAGATGAAAGCCCAAGAAAAAATGAGAAAGGGTTTGAATATATTATTCCTGCAAACAAAAAAACAAGTCCATATAAGCCTAGAACAATAGATATTATAGCGAAAGGGAATAGAATTGCGTATCTGATGGAAGTTCGAACCACCTCATTATTTAATACCTTTTCTATGTTCATAATTTTAAGGTTGGTCAATCAAAAGTTAAAAGTCAATTGAACCTCTATATTTGGTTATCCTATTTATTCCAAACCTTTAAGATAAACGCCTCACGCCCAGAACCAATGCGATAGCGGGTGTAGTGTTCTGGATTTTTCTTGTGATAATTTTGGTGATGTTCTTCAGCAGGATAAAAGTTGGTGTAGGGTTTAATCACGGTGGCGATGGGTGCTTCAAACTTCCCACTTTCGGCTAAAGCTTGTTTGCTGGCGCGGGCAATTTCAAGTTGTGCTTCATTATGACAAAAGATAGCGGATGTATAATGAAACCCTCTGTCGTGAAATGAGCCGCCTGCATCGGTGGGGTCGATGTTGTGCCAAAAGGTGTCCACCAAGGTTTGATAGTTCACTTTATCGGCATCATAAGTGACTTGAACGGCTTCAACATGACCTGTGCCACCTGCGCAGACTTGTTCATAGCTTGGATGCTCAACATCGCCACCTGCAAAGCCAGACACGATGCTGTGAACCCCATCGATATTCTCAAAAGGGGCAACCAAACACCAAAAACAGCCGCCAGCGAATGTGGCAAAGTTTTCCGAACGATGTGTCATGGCTTACTCCTTTGCAGAAAAAGATGTGTTACCCTTTCCTTAATAGGCGATGAAATCAACCTTGCTTGATTGGGGGTTGCACTTCTATGCAGAACATAGAAAGATAGCGGTATAGTTGCATGAAGTTTTAGCGATAGATGGATAACTGGAGTTAAACATGGGTATTTTAAGCGAACAGTTAGAGCAATCATTAAACAATATTTTTCGCGCTGCACACGTTAAGCGTAATGAGTTTGTAACTATTGAACACTTGCTTTTGGGACTAACTGAAAATAAAGAAGCCAAGGTAGTATTGGATGGTTTGGGCGTGGATGTGTCATTATTGCGTGAAGAGCTTGAAAACTTTATCACAGAACATGTTACGGTGTTGCCCGAAGGCAGTGGCGACACCATTGCCAGCGTGGGTTTGCAGCGGGTGATTCAACGGGCAGTGATGCATGTGCAATCAGCGGGTAAAGATGAAGTGACGGGCGCACATGCTTTGGTGGCAATTTTCTCTGAAAAAGATTCCCATGCCGTGTATTTCCTGAATTCACTGGGTGTAACCCGTTTGGATGTGACCACATTTGTATCGCACGGCTCCGACCATGTACAAGCTTCATTGGAAAGTCATATTGAAATAGGACATGCGAACATGCCAAGCAAAACGGATGCCTCGCCATTGTCGCGATATTGCGAGAATTTAACGGAACGAGCATTTTTAGAAGAGCTTGACCCGCTTATTGGGCGCGAAAAAGAACTGGACAGATGTTTACATATTTTATGCCGCCGCAAAAAGAATAATCCGCTATTGGTGGGTGAGGCTGGTGTGGGTAAAACAGCTATCGCGGAAGGTTTGGCGATGCGCATCATCCAAGATAAAGTACCTGACATTCTTAAAGATGCACAGATTTACTCCTTAGATATGGGTGCATTGATGGCAGGCACGAAATACCGTGGTGATTTTGAAGAGCGGCTTAAAGCAGTGCTCAAAGCACTCAAAGATGAAAAGAATGTTATTCTGTTTATTGATGAAATTCATACCATTATTGGTGCGGGTTCGGTGAATGGTTCAGCCATGGATGTGTCTAATCTTCTCAAACCTGCGCTTGCCAATGGCGAGCTACGCTGTATGGGTGCAACGACCTATCAAGAATACCGCCAAACGTTTGAAAAGGAAAACGCGCTGTCTCGCCGTTTCCGCAAAGTGGATGTGGTCGAACCATCTATTCCTGAAACAGTAGATATTTTAACAGGGCTGAAATCGCGTTTGGAAGAGCATCATGCGATTAAATACAGTAAAGCTGCGATTACTGAAGCTGCCAAACTAGCCTCACGCTTTATTACCGATAGAAAACTGCCTGACTCAGCGATTGATGTGTTGGATGAAGCAGGCGCATCTGTGCATTTGAAAGCAGCGGGGAAACGCAAGAAAAACCTTGGTGTGCAAGATATTGAGACCACGGTTGCATCCATGGCGCGTATCCCTGCAAGGCAAGTATCATCTTCGGATAAAAAGTCTTTGGTCAATTTAGAGCGCAATTTGAAACTGTCTGTATTTGGGCAAGATGATGCCATTGAGCAACTATCGGCAAGCATTAAGCTATCCCGCGCAGGGTTGGGCTCACCTGAAAAACCGATTGGTAGCTTTTTGTTCACTGGGCCAACGGGCGTGGGTAAAACTGAAGTCGCCAATCAATTGGCGCGGATTATGGGCGTGGAAATGATTCGCTTTGATATGTCGGAATACATGGAATCACACGCCGTTTCGCGCTTGATTGGTTCGCCTCCAGGTTATGTGGGTTATGAGCAAGGAGGATTATTGACGGATGCGATTAATAAACATCCGTATTGCGTATTGCTTTTGGATGAAATTGAAAAAGCACATCAAGATATTTTTAATGTGCTGTTGCAAGTGATGGACCATGGAACATTGACCGATAACAACGGAAAATCGGCTGATTTTAGGCATGTGATTTTGATTATGACCAGCAATGCAGG
>CAMZLX010000132.1 GCA_947311795.1 uncultured Zetaproteobacteria bacterium | reverse complement strand
TGCAGTGGGTGATGAGGCTTCTCGTCAAACCATGATCAATGCCAATTTGCGCTTAGTGGTCAAAATCGCAGGGAAATATCAAAACCGTGGTTTAAGTTTAGATGACTTGATTGCAGAAGGCAATTTAGGACTCATCCATGCCGTAGGTAAATTTGACTCTGCCCATGAATGCCGCTTTTCAACCTATGCCACGTGGTGGATTCGCCAAAATATTGAGCGCGGTATTATGAATTTAGCGCGCACCATTCGTGTGCCTGTTCATGTTTGTAAAGAAGTCAACAGCATGAAACGCTCAGAAAATCATTTGCGTAGTGTGCTTGGGCGCGAGCCAACAGAAAATGAAATCGCTCTTAAAATGGGTAAAAATAAAACCCGCGTTCAAGAATTGCGTGAAGCCCAGCTACCCACCAACAGTGCCGACCAAATGATTTTTGGCACGGATGATTTAACTGTATATGACATCACCGAAGATGCATCAGCTGAACAACCTTGCGAGCAACTGGGAAAACAAATTCGTAATGACTTGGTCAACAATTGGTTAAATTTTCTAAACAAAAAAGAGCGTGGTGTTATATTGCTCCGTTATGGCATTGGCGATAGAGATGACCCTTGGACACTTGAGGCCATTGGTGAACATATGGGTGTGACCCGGGAGCGCATTCGTCAAATTCAGGTTGCAGCTTTGGCTAAATTGCGTAACCTTCCAGAAGCACAAAATATGCTTCTGGAGGAAGTTGTTTGACCACCAAACCAGCAATTCAACTAAGGGATTATATTCGTAATATTCCTAACTTCCCCAAAGCGGGGATTAACTTCAAAGACATCAGCCCATTGCTTGCCGATGGCGAAGCATTTTCTGAATGCACATCTGAATTATCCGTCAATATGCCTAAAAACAT
Source organism: uncultured Zetaproteobacteria bacterium (assembly GCA_947311795.1). GTDB lineage: Bacteria > Pseudomonadota > Zetaproteobacteria > Mariprofundales > Mariprofundaceae > Ghiorsea. Next base: position 9,355 of record CAMZLX010000132.1, on the reverse strand, counting down.
TGATGCCATTGTTGGCATTGAATCGCGCGGCTTTTTGTTTGGTGCAGCTTTAGCCCAGCTGACTGGGGTTGGTTTTGTGCCGATTCGTAAACCAGGGAAACTACCCGCAGAAACTCATGCCATTGAATATGAATTGGAATATGGCACGGATGTTTTGGAAATTCACCGTGACGCATTAAACAAGGGTCATCGCGTCGTGATTGTCGATGATTTATTGGCAACAGGTGGCACGGCAGCCGCAACCATTCAATTGGTTGAGCAATTGGGTGCAGAAGTGGCTGCATGTTTGTTTGTCATTGAATTGGATTTTCTGGGCGGCAAAGAGAAATTGGGCAACACGCCTATCTTTAGCCTACTTCACTACAACAATTAAAATAAACTTTGAAACACATCCTGTACGTGTTTCTCCAGCAATTTCTCAACATCTTCACGGCTTGTTTGAACACCCAAAGCCTCTAACGATGTCACAGGTGCATCCCGCATCCCGCACGGCACAATACCTTTAAAATGATTCAAATTGGGATTAATATTTAGGGCAATACCATGCCAAACCACCCAACGCCGACAACGCACACCCGCCGCTGCAATTTTTAAGCCATTCACCCACACACCAATGCCGCGTTCATCGCGTGCCGCCGCAACGCCTAAGTCTGCAAGTGTGCGGATAATCACCTCTTCCAAGCGCCAAATATGTTGGTGTAAATCTTGTTCTTTGGATAAATCTGCAACGATGTAACAAAGCAGTTGCCCCGGCCCATGATACGTGACCTCGCCACCACGCCCTGTTGGATACACTTCAATGGTATCACCATCCACTTCGCGCGTAAGCACATCTTGTTCCGAACCTGATGTACCAAGGGTATAAATGGGAGGGTGTTCCGTGAAAATCAAATGAAAGGCAGAATCTCCTTGCAATACATCATCACGCAAAGCCTCTTGTTCAGCCATAGCATCGGGATAAGTTTGTTGTGAATGTTTAGTGAGTAAAAAGCGTGAATGCATATCGCTTAATCAAGCGCAGGTAAATACACCTTAAAAATACTACCTTTGTCCACACCTGTTTTGATACGAATTTGACCATTATGTTTCTTTATGATTTTTAACACTTGGGGCAAACTCATGCCACGCCCTGCAAACCGCGTCGAGAAAAATGGCTCAAAAATTCTATGTTGTGTTTCAGCATCCATGCCGTGCCCGTGGTCTTCTACGGAAATCAGCACATATTTTTTGTTCAGTCCTGTTTTTTTATGTTGCAACACCACATTTTTGCATAATACTAAGATTGCGCCCTTGTCTTGGGTTGCATCCACCGCATTATCCAATAAATGTTTCAACATTTTAATTATACTTTTTTCATTGGCAAACAATGTATGTAAGTCGCCTTTAGCATTCACCAAGAGTTTTCGTGGTTGCTCGGGAAACACCTCAGTATTCAGGTATTTAGTCACCTCTTTTAAGACCTCATCAACATGCACTTCGCCCATCACCAAATTGTCTGAAGTATCAGCATAATCAACCAAATTATGCGCCACATCACTGGCCTGCATACCACTTTCAGAAATGCTATCCAATTTCTTCGCAAGCTCAGGTCTATCGCCAAGCTCCATTTTTACAAGGTCTGCAGTACCCACCACCGATGCCATTTGGTTATTAATCAAATGTGCAATGCCACCTGTAACTGAGCGTAATGTCTCCGCAAATTCATCTCTTTTCTTTTCATTTTCGGTAATGTCTGACACAAGGCATTCAATCGATTTACTATAATCGGCTTGGTTTATCACCAGCTGCGCATTGATGGAGCCAATAAATGTTTCATCATTACCGCGACGCATATCTGCGACAAAACCACGAACCAACCTATCGGAAATTACTTGGTCAACAAAGGCACTCCCCATGTTAAAAACCACCCAAAGCGTAAAAAAGTCTTTTCCAATCAGCGCTTCTTCTGTGATCCCCAACAAGTGTTCTGCTGCAGGATTAACCTCTTGAATAAAACCATCCAAACCAATTACAATATAAGCACTATCCAACAAGCTCGCCAGATTCGAGCCTTTCTCAACTAATCCGTCTGCGTCTACCTTGCGTCCTTTTTCTTCTGCCAAGCTGAACCCCTCATTTTAAAACACAATAACAAACCTAAAGCTGAAACATGATTTAATAGCGACATAGTGACATTCAGGCTATGTTTGGCAACATTTTTGCTTTAACCTTGGCTTAAAGCATGTCATTTTTTCATTTGGTGACAATAAAAAAGAGGTTCAATGTTTTACGTTCAATCATTTAGTTTTATTTGCATTTTTTGTTTGAATTGGCTGAGTTATGCGGATGAGCCTAGCGTAGAGCGTTTGATGTTGCTTCGCGAGCTGGATAAACCCGCATCATCCCAGCCCTTTCAAGCACAACAATCAACACAAACTTTTGCCCCAACTCACCAACCTATACGCCTACTTCTGGATGTGCGCAGCAAACATTCAGATGGTGAACATAATATTCAAACCTTGATATATCTTGCGGAAAAACGACATATTGATGTATTGGCTTTGAATGAGCACGACCGCTTTACCATTCGTTTGGGGTTAGCACCCATACCATGGTTAATTGGTTACAGCCAAGAACATCCGTCATTGTATCAAACTGGTATAGCTGATTTTTTTAATGCGCTTCATCAGGCCCAGCAAACAACAACCATACTACTCTTGGCAGGCACGGAATCAATTCCTGGTTACACATGGTCAGGCATACCTTTCAAAGGCTTAAGCCTGCATGGGGCAGAACGCCATATCATTACCTTGGGCGCAAACCAAGCTGATCAAATTGAAGCATTGCCAAGCTATTCACTTAAACATGATTATGGCTTGCAGTCTTTATCTTTGGTTTTTTGGTTTGCTTTTATCTTTCTGCTTGTCTTTATTTTACTCCGCAAACGAAAACGTGGTGTTGCTTTACTTTTAGCAGGCTCCTTTATTGCCTTTATGAGCACGTGGCTAATCAAACCCCAACCAAACGTGGATAAAGACTTCATCAACACAGCAAAGGCACAGGATTTGTTCACCATTTGGGCGCACCCCGGCACGAGGTCGGGCGTGCGAGATGGTCCCATGGGCGTGAAACTCAATACCCCGCCATACAACAAATATATTTTTGAAGTCCCTACCGATGCATTTGCCGCTGTGTATGGTGATACCGACCAAAATACTGTGGCGGGCGGTTTATGGGATAGGTTTATGATGGACTATTTACATGGGTACATTGCCAAACCCATGTGGGCAGTATCCGCGGGTGATTACCACGGCGAAGGGCAAGCGGGCGAATACTTGGGCAACTTTCCCATGGATATTTGGGCAAAAAGTACGTCACAAACCAACATCCTTGAAGCCTTGCAACATGGACGTATGACATCTTGGCATATGAACCAACATCAAAACATCGCTGTTTCAGCACTCTACCTTGAATATGTCGAGCCAAACACACAACACATCAAGCAACTGTTGAGTGGCGCAGAAGCAACCGTGCCTCCCCCCATCAAACTCGTCATTGGTTTACACGAATGGGGGCAACCTTCGAAAATAAGCAGTCTAAACGGACATTGGATTATTGATGGAAAAACCCAATCAAACATTGAGCTTCCTATTCATGATAACATCGTATCCATCTCAGCCATCACCTTGCCTAAAGGGCAACATGTGATACGCTTTCAAATACCATACCAGCACGGCATTCGTCTCGAAACCAACCCTTTTTTGGTGGATGTGCGTTAAAAAGGAATAATGCATAAACCATGAAGCTGATTACCATTCATCAACCCAATTATATGCCTTGGTCAGGCTTCTTTCATAAATGGTTGATTGCCGACACGTTTGTTATTTTAGACACCGTGCAATACCACAAAAATGAGTGGCAAAATCGCAACCAAATCAAAACCTCACAAGGCGCGCAATGGATAACCGTGCCTGTAACTTATCGTTTTCCACAACTGATAAATGAAGTTGGTATTGCACAAAACAATTGGGTAAAAAAACAGGTGTCTAGCATTGAACAAGCCTATACCAAAGCGCCTTTTTTTAACAACTACTGGCAACCCATCAAAGATATTTTGCAGCAAAAACATGAACGCTTGGTAGATTTAAATGTGGCACTGATTCAGACCCTAGGGCAAATGTTAGGCTGCTCATCCCCACTGGTCTTAGCCTCCGATTTACCCATCAAACAAGATGACCCAACCCTGCGTTTGATTGAGATTTGCAGCCATTTAGAAGGCGATGCTTATTTATCAGGTGCTGAAGGGCGCAGTTATTTACAAGCCTCTTTATTTAACGATGCAGGTTTATCGCTACACTTCCAAGCGGTGCAGCCGCCAACCTACCCCCAATTACACGGTGACTTTATCCCATATTTGAGCGTGCTTGATGTGTTGTTTAATATCGGCGATGATGCACCATCGTTGATTCGTGATATGGGAGGCTTAAGTTCATGAGTATTGTTTTAGCATTAGCGCCACACCCTGATGATTTAGAAATCGGCTGTGGTGGCACACTTGCCGTTCATGCCCAGCGCGGTGATGAGGTACATATTTATGTGGCAACATCTGGCGAATGTGGTGGTGATGCCAGTGTTCGTAAGGCTGAACAAGAAGCCGCAGCAAAAATATTAGGTGTTTCAAAAGTGCATTGGGGTTCATTCGTGGACACCAAACTTCCTGAATCAAGTATAAATTTAATGCATGATTTGGAAAACATCATTCAATCGGTCAACCCTGATACTGTGTATATCAACCATATCAGCGACACACATCAAGACCACAGAGAATTAGCGCAAGCTGCCCACTCTGCCACCCGCTATATCCCTAATGTTTTAGCCTATGAAACCCCTTCAACCACCAGTTTCGAGCCTACCGCTTTTATGGATACGTCTGAAACATTGGCTTTAAAGATTCAAGCCTTGGAAGCCCATGCTTCGCAAGTTGAGCGCACCCATATCCGCTTAAATATCACTGAAATTGCTTTGGCAACATCACATTTTCGTGGTGTGCAGGCTAAAATGTCTTGTGCTGAAGCATTTATGCCTATTCGCATTCGTTTGTAGTTGATGTTGATTCCCCATTCTCATCCTGTGTTTGATAGTTCATTCACACAAGCTACCACACAGATCGTTCAATCGGGGCAATTGGCACAAGGTGAAACAACCACGAAACTTGAACAACGCATATCGCAATCCTTAGGTGTGCAACACACCTTAGCCGTTGATTCAGGCACATCCGCACTGATGCTCGCCATTCGCGCTTTAACCAATCATAAGCCACTCGCTCGTGTCGGCATTCCTACTTATGCCTGCGCATCGCTTTTGTTTGCCGTCAAAAATGCAGGTGCAACACCTGTGTTTTTAGACTGCACTGATGATTTAACCTTGAATGCTGAACACGTCTTTAGTGCTGCCAAAACATTGGACGTACTCGTTTTGGTGCATCCTTTTGGCATGGTTGAGCCCTTGGTCAAAGCAACCTTTGCTTGTCCTGTGATTGAAGACATTGCCCAAACCGTAGGTGCAACGCTTGGCGGGCAACAGGTCGGCACATTTGCTGATGTTTGTATTGGTTCGCACTATGCCACCAAACCTTGGGGTGGTGCGTATGGTGGTTTTATTTCAAGCCCTGATGTATCCCTGATTGATAAGTGCAAAACCATGACCAACCCTGATGCTGCTGATTTGAATGCCGCGTATGTTGGGCATCATCAGCTCTCCAATATTCATGCCGCTCTCGCCGTAGAACGCATCAATCAAGCCGATGATGAACGCAAACACCGACAAGCTTGGGCACAAAAATACGATATTTTATTTGCGCAAACATCGGCTTCGCCCATCAAAAGCTGTACCCAAAGTGTTGCCAATGATTTTCGTTATCTCGTGCGCACAGCTTTGGATGCTGATATTATCATTCAAACATTGCGCAATATGGGTGTTGGCGCAAGTAAACCTGTGCAACAGCCTTTGCATCACTCCGATAGTACCATACAATGCCCCACCGCAGATGATGCTTGGCAACATTGTGTGTCCCTGCCCTTGCTTGCCGATATGTGTGATGCGGAATTTCAACAGATAGAACAAGGCATACAAACATGTTTTCCTTCTTAGACCATACACTAACCCGTTGGCTCGCTTTTTTCCTCGGCATCTTCTTTGTTGTGCCTTGGCAAGTGCATGGCTTACTCACCCATAGCTCATTTTTGTTTTTTGCTAGCCTGCTTTTAACCTTCGCCTTGATGCCGCTTATCATTGCGTTTGCCAAGCATATTGATGCGCTGGATTACCCCGATATTCGGCGCGTCCATGCCCAGCCCACACCTCGAATAGGCGGGCTTGGCGTGATTATTGCCATCAATGCCACCTTATTGTTCAACTTTGATTATTCGTTGGCATTTAAAGGCGTGGTCATTTCCGCCCTGATTGTTGGTTTAATATCCTTTTGGGATGACGTGAAAGAACTTTCCGCCAGCATTAAACTCTTAGGTCAAATTTTTGCCGTCGCCGTATTAATTTATTGTGATGTGGTCATTCAGTTTGCCCCCGATACATGGTGGGGCGACCTGCTCGAATATGCGCTTACCGCCTTTTGGATGATTGGCATCACCAATGCTTTTAACTTTTTAGACGGTATCAATGGGCTTGCCGCATCCTTAGCCGCAGCCACATGTTTATTGATGGGTGCGCTCGCTTGGCACACCGACCAACCTTATATGTTATTCCTTTGTTTATCCGTTGCTGGGGCAGCCCTCGCATTTTTGGCCGACAATGCCCGCTATTTAACGCAAGCCCGTACATTTTTGGGCGATGTTGGCAGCACATATTTAGGCTGGATTATGGGTGCAGTTGCCGTGATGGGTGATTGGTCGGGTGACAGCACAATCAAAGCTTATGCAGCACCTTTGCTCATCTTTTCCGTGATGATATTTGATATTATTTACACTTCCATTTCTCGTGTTGCGCGTGGTGATGTGCATAACCTCAAAGAATGGATTGAATATGTTGGCAAAGACCACCTGCATCATCGCCTCATGGATTTGGGCTGCACACAAGCGCAAGCTGTGATCATCATCGTTGGTTTCTCTAGCTTGATGGGGCTTGCAGCACTTGTACTCATCAAAAGTTCCATGTTATCCGTCTGGTTGTTGCTTGGACAAGCCATTTTGTTTTATGGCTTGCTTAGTTTTTTCATGCTCAGGGTAACCAAGGATAATCAACCTTGATTCAACGTTGGCAACATATCTTGGATGCTTTACCAAGCCAGGCCAAGCTCATTGCTGTTTCCAAATATACCACGGATGAGAATGTGCAAACCTTGGCAGAAGCAGGGCAAGTGGATTTTGGCGAATCCAAACCACAAAACTTGCGCGATAGAGCAAATAAATTTCCAGATTTGCATTGGCATATGATTGGGCCATTGCAAAAGAATAAAGCCAAGTATGTGGGTAAGTTTGCCGCCATGTGGCATTCATGTTGCGATATTGAAGCCGCCGAAGCTGTGGCAAAACATGTGAAAAATAAACCTTTGCGCACACTGGTTCAGGTCAATATTTCAGGCGAATCACAAAAACAAGGTGTGCTACCCCAAGACCTACCCTTGTTTTTACAACAACTAAGCCATATAAAACAGCTGCATAGCATTGGTTTGATGGGTATGGCAGCCAAAGATGGTGATACCCGCGCATCTTTTAAGCTTTTGCATCAGTGCAGGGATGATATATTGCGCAGCTATCCTAGCGCACTTGAATTATGCATGGGTATGAGCAACGACTGGCGCATTGCGGTTGAAGAGGGTGCAACCATGATTCGTGTTGGCTCAGAAATTTTTGGTCAAACAAAAGGATAATATGAACACAAAACGTATTACATTTATCGGTGGCGGAAACATGGCTGAAGCATTGGTCTCAGGACTAATCAAAGCAGGACATGATGCTGCAAACATCACAGTGACCGACACTGACCAAACCAAACTGGATACGCTTGCTTCTCAGTATCGCGTGCAAATCTCTTCAGATAATGCTTCTGCAGTGGTGCAGGCCGATGTCATTGTGCTTGCCGTCAAACCACAGGTGATTGCCGATATTTTAACAGGCATCGGAGCTTCTATTCCAGCTTCAACAACCGTGGTGAGCATTGCAGCAGGGGCGAGTATTCAAACCCTTAAAGACGCTGCCAACAGTGATGATCTAGCCATTGTCCGTGTCATGCCCAACACCCCTGCCATGCTGGGTGCAGGCATGTCTGTGTTGTTCAGCGAGCAAGACCAAGCGCATAAAGATGCCGCTGAATATGTATTGGCTGCATCTGGCGAAACCGCATGGGTGGATGATGAGAAAGACCTACACGCAGTTACCGCTTTATCGGGCAGCGGCCCTGCCTATTTCTTCCTTTTAGCCGAAGCTATGCAGGCAGCAGGTGAATCATTGGGTTTATCCAAAGACCTTGCTGCAAAACTCGCCAATCAAACTGCACTTGGCGCGGGCAGAATGCTTGCTGAGAGTGGGCGTGATGCCGCCACACTCAGAGCACAGGTCACCAGTCCCGGTGGAACAACTCAGGCAGCCTTGGATACCATGTATGAAAATGAACTGCCGATTACCGTGCGCAAGGCGATGCAGGCTGCGCATAAACGGTCACGTGAGCTGAGTTAGTGTTTATTATCGGATATTTCTTGCAAGCTGTCGCCGCAGTGTTGGGTATTGCGTTAAATATTGCACTGATTGTGGTGATTGCCAGAGCCATTTTATCATGGGTCTCGCCCGACCCGTATAACCCGATAGTGCGCATCATTAATCAGCTATCTGAACCCATTCTATTCCCCATTCGCAAGCGCGTTCCCTATATGGGTGGTATCGATTGGTCACCCATCATTGTGTTGATGATAATCTATTTCTTGGATATTTTCTTGGTGCAAACCTTAAGTCGTTTGGGCACAAGTTTTCTCTAATCAAGTTAAACACAGATAAAGACTGATTATACATTGTCATGCCGCACCCTAGGACGTTCTCTCTGCCTTCGGCATTCACCCCAGCCGCAGTGGAGCCACCTCTAGATTTCTCCACTTCGCTATGCTTCGGTCGAAATGACACCTCTCCCCTTTGTTAAGCTGCGCCATGGTGTAAACCCAAATAAGGGGAAAAGCAAAATACTTGCTCTATTTTGCGCCCGCTTTGGGTTTTAAACATGGAAAAAGCAGCTTATAAAGGGCGACTTTTTTGCTTCGTTTTTTGTTCGCGCAAAAAATGAAGGTGCTATTCGCTATTAGATAACTTCGCCATTTTCAAACACCACCCGACCATCTTTAAGTGTATATTGCACTTGCCCCGTCATGGTTCTG
>CAMZLX010000131.1 GCA_947311795.1 uncultured Zetaproteobacteria bacterium | reverse complement strand
TAACTTCGCTTTTGCATTGCTTGTGGGTATTGCTGTGGGTACATATTCATCCATTTTTATCGCATCACCCATCATGCTTTCGCTTGAAGGTAAGTTTGAAATGAGCGAAGAAGAGCTTAAAGAATTGGAAGCGCGCCCTTAGTTTATGTTAGGCACAGCCATGCAAGGGGACATTACCCCAGAACTCAGCAGCGGACAGCGTTTATTTCATCAATATGGGGATGACTTTTTCCAGCTGGGCAAAGATAGGGTAGAGACTAGCCTTGTTTTTCATCAAGGTATCATCACCGCTCCTTGGATTGAGGGCAATATCGCCAGCTTACAGGTGAGTGACTTAACTTGGCTTGAAGAGAACACACCCGAAGTGCTTGTGATTGGCACAGGCAAACGCACCGCATTCCCATCCCATGATGTGATGGATTATTTGGCAAGTTTACATGTGGGTTATGAATGCATGGATTCGTTATCCGCTGCACGAACCTTTAATATATTGGTGGGCGAGGGGCGCAGTATTGCTGCGGCGATGCTTTTGCCCAAGGTACGCTAACCATGGCAATGTATGAATTGATGATAGAAACTCACTTCTCAGCAGCACACCAGTTGCGCGAGTATGCAGGTGATTGCGCAAGGCTTCATGGGCATAATTGGCATGTGCGCTTGTATGTGGAGTGTGCAGAGCTTGATAAGCTTGGCATGGGCATAGACTACAAAATCATGAAAACCGAGCTTAAAGCAGCTTTAAAGCCTTGGGATCACTATAACTTGAATGATGTTGCACCTTTTGATGTGATTAACCCAACAAGCGAGAATGTTGCCGCTGAATTATACAAAGAAATGGCAGGGCGTTTGGATAATGACAGATTAAAAGTATCTCGCATTGAGATTTCTGAAACATGCACGGCTAAAGTGACCTATTGGCCGTGATGAAATACATTCTCCCTATTTTGTTCTTGTTTGCAGCTTGTGATGATGGTGTGCAAGCTGTTAAAGTGGATAAACCCCACAGCAAAAAACCTTATGAACAAAATGCTATCGATGCAGCAGGTGTTGCCGAAGGGGATAAGCAAGTCTCGCCCAATGGACGACCTGCATACTAAGCAACAACACCTTTGTTTTGCACAGTGATAAATCTGTGATATTTATGATTTATGCTTGCCGCATATCAATACAAAAGGTGAACACTTATGAATAAATTTACATTATTTGGCACTGCTTTACTCACAGGCGCTGTGCTTTTATTAACATTACCCATGTTAACCAACGCCAAAGACAAAATGGCACATGAAACCATGATGGATAAACCAGTATCCGCATCGCAACAAGGTAGCGAGAAAGCGATGTTTGCAGGTGGTTGCTTCTGGTGCATGGAAAAACCTTTTGAGCAGCTTGATGGCGTGATTTCCGTTGTTTCAGGCTATAGCACTGGCAAAACCAAGAACCCTACCTACAGAAATTATAACCAAGGCGGGCATTTGGAAGTTGTTGAAATCACATTTGACCCGAAAAAAGTAAGTTATAACAAGCTTTTGGACGTGTTTTGGCACCAAATTAACCCTACGGATGCAGGTGGTCAGTTTGTCGATAGAGGATATGCGTATAGCACGGGCATTTTTTATCTGAATGACGAGCAACGCAAACTTGCCGAAGCTTCCAAAGCCAAGATGGATGCCAGTGGTGTGTTTGGCTCAGCTATTGTCACCCCCATCAAACCAGCGCAAACATTTTATGCAGCTGAGGATTACCATCAAGATTATTATAAGAAAAATCCTGTACGTTATTGGTATTATCGCAAAGGTTCTGGGCGCGATCAGTATTTAGATAGTGTGTGGGGCGAAGATAGAGGAGAACATAAAAAAATGACCAATTTAAAAGATAAACTTACACCCTTACAATACAAAGTGACCCAAGAAGAGGGTACAGAACCGCCGTTTAACAATGCATATTGGGATAATAAAGAAGATGGCATTTATGTGGATATTGTATCAGGTGAGCCATTGTTTAGCTCCAAAGACAAGTTCAAGTCTGGCACAGGCTGGCCAAGCTTTGACCGCCCATTGGTCAAAGAAAACATCATTGAAAAAGTCGACCGCCGTTTATTCAGCACCCGCACTGAAGTGCGAAGCAAAGATTCGCATCTTGGTCATGTGTTCAATGATGGACCAAGCGAAACCACGGGCTTACGCTACTGCATCAATTCAGCATCATTGCGCTTTATTCCAGTGTCTAAGCTTGAAGAAGAAGGGTATGGTCAGTTCTTAGCTAGCTTTAAGTAATCAGGTATATTGCTTAACTATTGACAAATCCCTTTAGGTATAATTATTATACCATTTATGTTTGAATTTGATAACCGTAAAAGTCAGGCAAACCTTGATAAACATGGTATTGACTTTAAACATGCACAATTGCTTTGGGATGACCCAAGAATTTTAGAAATCAAAGCGCGAACAACAGATGAAGCACGATACCTCATCATTGGCAAAATTAATGAAAAGGTTTGGTCAGCCATTGTAACGTATCGAAACACGAATATTCGGATTATTTCGGTTCGCCGAGCGCGAAAAGAGGAGGTAGCACTGTATGAAAGCTAAAGATTTTGACCAAGCATTTGATGATGACAGTGATGTTTCTCAATATTTGGATTTATCCACTGCTCGCCGCCCTGAACTGGAACAAAAACGCGTCAATGTTGATTTTCCTGTGTGGATGATTCATCAGCTTGATAAAGAAGCCAAACGAGTAGGTGTTACGCGTCAATCTATTATCAAGATGTGGCTTGCGGAGCATTTAAAAGAAGTGGC
>CAMZLX010000130.1 GCA_947311795.1 uncultured Zetaproteobacteria bacterium | reverse complement strand
GCTGGCATTGGATGCAGCGCTTGGCATTGGTGGTTACCCACGTGGTCGTATCGTTGAAATTTATGGACCTGAATCATCAGGTAAAACCACTTTGGCACTTCATGCCGTGGCTGAAGCACAAAAAGCAGGCGGTAAAGCAGCCTTTATTGATGCAGAACATGCCCTAGACCCTGAATATGCACGCAAACTGGGTGTGGATGTGGACAATCTTTATTTATCACAACCCGATTGTGGTGAGCAAGCCTTGGAAATCGTGGATATGTTAACCCGCTCTGGCGCATTGGATATTTTGGTCGTGGATTCGGTTGCCGCTTTAACACCACGCGCTGAATTGGATGGCGATATGGGCGACTCGCACATGGGTCTGCAAGCGCGCTTGATGTCGCAAGCACTGCGCAAGCTCACATCAGCCATTTCTCGCACCAACACCACTGTGATTTTCATCAACCAACTTCGCATGAAGATTGGTGTGATGTTTGGCAACCCTGAAACCACCACAGGTGGTAACGCATTGAAATTTTATGCATCTGTTCGCCTTGATGTGCGCCGCACGGGTGCAATCAAGAAGGGTGAAGATGTGTTGGGTAACGACACCAAAGTGAAAGTGGTAAAAAACAAAATGGCACCACCATTCAAGCTGGCGAAATTCAGCATTATGTATGGTGAAGGTGTGTCGCATGTCGGCGAAGTTGTCGATATGGGCGTTGAATTTGGGCATGTGAAGAAAAGCGGGGCTTGGTATGCCGTCGGCACTGAGCGCATTGGGCAGGGCAGAGACAATGCCATCCAATATTTGAAGGACCATCCCGATTTGTTGAATGATATTGAAGGCAAAGTTCGCGAAGAATTGGGGTTGCCTGAAGCATCTGTGAAAGCCGTGAAAGTGGTCAAAGAAGAAGAGGCGAGTGGCTCAAAAGACTGATGCAGTTAAAGCCGAACAGCAGGAAGCTTTTAAGTCTGCTGTTCGTGTGCTGGGTATCCGCGAGCACAATGAAGCGGAGCTGCGCACAAAGTTAAGCAACAAAAACTACGATGACATTATCATTGATGATGTGATTGAAATGCTAAAACATTATGACTATTTGAGTGAATCGCGGTATGCAGAAACATTTCTGCGTTCGCGGTTAAAAAAAGGTGAAACACCTTGGTTTGCCGCACAAAAAGCAAGACAGAAAGGCGCAGAACCCGTTGCACTCAAGCTTGCGCTTGAAGAAGCAGAGCAACATTTTGATGTGTGGGCTGGTTGTAAAGAAGTATTGGATAAACGCGACCCTCTGGGTCGCTACAAACAAGATAAAAAGCTTTGGCAGCGACAAATGCGCTACTTGCAGAATAAGGGTTATGATTTGAACACCATTTTGCAGGTGATGAATAATGAGGATGATTAAGATATGAACACATCGGAAATCAGGAAGAAATTCTTAGGCTATTTTGCCGATAAAGGGCATGAGGTTGTTGAATCCAGCTCGCTGGTGCCGCATGGCGACCCGACGTTGATGTTTACCAATGCGGGCATGGTTCCATTCAAACATGTGTTTCTTGGCGATGAAACCCGCGCTTATATTCGCGCTACTTCCAGTCAAAAATGTGTGCGTGCAGGTGGTAAACACAACGATTTGGAAAATGTTGGGCATACTTCTCGCCATCACACCTTTTTTGAAATGTTGGGCAACTTCTCCTTTGGTGATTATTTCAAAGAGGATGCCATCAACTTTGCATGGGAATTTCTAACTGAAGAGCTAAAACTCGATAAAGACCGTTTGTTTGTCACCGTCTTTGAAGATGATAATGAAGCTTATGATTTATGGGTTAAAGGCGTGGGTGTTCCTGAAGATAAAATCGCCCGCATTGGTGCCAAGGATAATTTCTGGAGCATGGGCGATACTGGACCTTGTGGCCCTTGCTCGGAGATTTTTTATGACCATGGTGACCATGTTTGGGGTGGGCCTCCGGGCACGCCTGAAGAAGATGGTGATAGGTTTGTTGAAATCTGGAATCTTGTGTTCATGCAATACGATAGGGATGAAGCAGGCACACTCAATCCGCTGCCCAAACCTTCGGTGGACACAGGCATGGGTTTGGAGCGCATTGCAGCGGTATTACAAGGCACGCACGACAATTACAGCATTGATTTATTCCAACATCTGATTGCTGCAGCATCCAAGGTCACAGGTGTGAAACTTGGTGATAGCGATGAGCAAGATGTGAGTTTGCGTGTGCTGGCAGACCATTTGCGCTCGGTATCTTTCCTGCTTGCCGATGGTGTGTTGCCATCCAATGAAGGTCGCGGTTTTGTTTTGCGCCGTATTTTGCGCAGGGCTTGCCGTCATGGGCGTTTATTGGGCATGAAACAAGCCTTTATGTTTAAGCTTGTACAAGCCTTGGTGGATGAAATGGGCGACCACTTTGCCGAATTAAAAGAAGCGCAGGGCAATATCGAGCAAGTGATTCGTATTGAAGAAGAACGCTTTATCAAAACATTGGATAAAGGTTTGAAATTGGTGGAGCAAGCCGTCGTCGATGCAGGTGAGGGCGGCACGATTCCAGGCAAAACACTGTTTACCTTGTATGACACCTTTGGTTTCCCCACCGATTTAACCGCAGATATTCTCAAAGGTCAGAATATTCATTTGGACATGGATGGTTTTGAAGTCTGCATGAATGAGCAACGCGAGCGGGCAAGGGCTGCTTGGGGTGGCTCTGGCGAAGCGGCATTGCCCAAGGCTGTGTTTGAGATTCGTGAGCAACATGGAGCCACCGATTTCTTGGGTTACACCACGATTCAAGCCGAAGGTGCGATTTCTGGTTTGATTGCAGGCGATAAAGCTGTGGATATT
>CAMZLX010000129.1 GCA_947311795.1 uncultured Zetaproteobacteria bacterium | reverse complement strand
GATGGTCTGGATACATGTCTCTGGAGTGTCCTCTGCCTCAATATCTGCCAACTTGCGAAAGAAAATCGTCATATCTGTTTCCATGACTTCAAGCTTGTTCATCAAGCTTTCCACCAAAGCTTCATCAAACTGCGTTAACCCGAGCTTTTGGCGCATCATGTCTTGCCATGCTGATTGATATTGCACAGCATAATCATTCAGAATGTTTTGTAATGTCTCTACGTTTTCAAACAGTGGTGCAATGGCTTCAGCCAATTTCATCAAATTCCAATGGGCGATATAGGCTTGTTTACCGTAGGCATAGCGATGAAATTCTGCATCGGTGGTATTGGGTGTCCAATCAGGATTATAATCTTCCAACCAACCGTAAGGTCCATAATCAATGGTCAGTCCTAAAATCGACATATTATCCGTGTTCATCACACCATGTACAAAACCTACACTTATGCCAAGTGGTATGCAGAAGTGTGCGACACCACCAAAGATATGATTGTGCACTGGCAGCGGGTTGGATTTGTGCATGGCGTGATGAACACGGATAATATGTCGATTTTAGGGCTGACCATTGATTATGGACCTTACGGTTGGTTGGAAGATTATAATCCTGATTGGACACCCAATACCACCGATGCAGAATTTCACCGCTATGCCTACGGTAAACAAGCATACATCGCCCACTGGAATTTGATGAAACTGGCTGAAGCTATTGCACCACTGTTTGAAAGCGTAGAAGCATTGCAAAACATACTGAATGATTACGCTGTGCAATATCAATCAGCATGGCAAGACATGATGCGCCAAAAACTCGGGTTAAAAACATTTGATGAAGCTTTGGTGGAAAGCTTGATGAACAAGCTTGAAGTCATGGAAACAGATATGACGATTTTCTTTCGCAAGTTGGCAGATATTGAGGCAGAGGACACTCCAGAGACATGTATCCAGACCATCAGCTCTGCATTTTATGACACAGACTGGCAAAACAAAGCTAAACAAGTGTGGCAAGCTTGGTTTGAAAATTATCTAGGTCATTTGAAAACCCATGCAACAGATAACCGAAAAGAAGCCATGAATAAGGTCAACCCCAAATACGTGTTACGCAATTATTTAGCGCAACTTGCCATTGATAAAGCCAATAATGGCGATTTGAGTATGTTGCATGAGTTGTTTGGAGTGTTGAAACAGCCCTATGCAGAACAACCCCACAAAGAAGCTAAATATGCACAAAAACGCCCTGATTGGGCAAAAGAAAAAGCAGGCTGTTCTATGCTTTCATGCAGTTCTTAGTTTAAATTTGAAACAAAAAAAACCAAGTCCGAAAACTTGGTCTTTTATCAATAATTATAAAAACTTAGCTGTGACTGTCGTGTGATTTATCATCATCGGACTTATCATCGTGGGATTTATCATCTGAACTGCTATCATCTTTTGATTTGTCGTCAGATTTGCTGTCACTGGAGTGACTATCCATGTGATGCTCAGCAACCAAGAATGATTTTTCTAGGTTTGTTGATGTGTTAGCTGCAAAAGCATTCGAAGATAATGCTAAGCAAGCCAAAACCGCTAAAACTGATGTGCGTATCATATATAAACTCCATTATTTGTATTTCTGAGTGGCTGAGTGTCTTGTGAATGCCTAAACTGTCAAGGGTATATCACACCATTCATAACTTATTGCACATATTCAGCCTTGAGTACCACAACATCAGCATCATTCATCAGCGAAGTAATCCAAGCTTTCATTTTGTTTTTTTCAAGGATGCTTTGAATTTCCACTTTCACATCTTCAAATGTAGGTGTTTGCTGCTCTCTTTCACCCAGCCATTGCACGATATGCCAACCAAACTTGGTTTTAATGGGTGCGCTCAACGGATGCTTTTCTGACAACTTAAATACAGCAGTCGCAAAAGCATCCACCATATCCCCTTTGGCAAACCAGTTTAAATCGCCTCCGCGCCCTTTGGTGCTATCATCTATTGAAAACTGTGCCGCCAACGTTGGAAAGTTTTCAGAGTTCGCTTTAATTTGTTTTAGCAGCTCAATCGCAGTTTGTTTATCTGCCACCAAAATATGCCGTGCATGGATTTGTTTGGGAATAATAAAATCTGCTTGATGTTTTTTGTAGTAAGCTTTGATTTCAGCATCAGTTGCTTGTTGCATATCCCCATGCTGCCAATCACGCACACCTTGAATCAACACTTCATCATCGGCTTTGCGCATACGGTAAGCAATCAACGGGTCTAGGTTTAAACCCATTTTTCTTGCCTTTTGCGCCACCACTTCACGTTTAATCATCACAGCCAAGACCTGCCCACGCGCAGCATCATCTTGCATAATATATCGCATGGTTTCCGGCAAACTCATGATTTCAAAATCAATGTCTGACTCATAGATTTTTCTATCGCCCACTTCTGCCACCACAGGGCTTGATTCTTGCTGTTGCAAATCAATGCCTGCATCATCTTTACACGACACCACAGCCAACATGATTAAACTTATGAATAATAATCGTTTCATTTCAACCTTCGCATGACAGAATATATGCGCTAGCGTATCGCCATAGATTAAGAATTGCTATTGAAACACATCATGCAATCAAAAAGGAGCCTCCATGTCACCAGCAGTGATGGCCATTGTGGTCTTGAGCTTATACCTCACCTTCTATCATTTTTACGCCAAACGTGTGCTTGGGCGCAAAGTTTTTGAGCTGGATGATGCCAATATTACACCCGCCCACAGCATGAACGATGGCGTGGACTATGTGCCTGCCAATAAATACATTTTGTTTGGTCACCATTACGCATCCATTGCAGGTTTAGCCCCTATGCTTGGCCCTGCGATTGCTGTGATTTGGGGCTGGTTGCCCGCTTTATGTTGGGTGGTCTTTGGCACACTATTGATTGGTGCTGTTCACGATTTTTCCGCATTGATTTTATCGTCCAGACATAAAGGAGAAAGCGTGGGTACGATTGCCAAAGAAGTGATTTCACCACGCACCCGCCTATTGTTTCTTCTGGTTATCTTCTTTCTGGTCGCGCTGGCTATGGGTGTGTTCGTCTTGGTCATTTCAGGGTTATTTGCCGCACCTGATGCCGCCAATATTGCAGCAACCGCACACCCTGAAGCGGTATTCCCGACGTATTCCCTTATGCTCATTGCTATGGTGATTGGGTTCTTGGTGTATAAAAAGAATCTGCCCGTTTGGCCATTGATAGGGCTTGGTTTCGTTGCCATGTTGGTCACGACTTGGTGGGGCTTGGATAACCCTGTCACAGGTTTTACCGCTAAAGATTGGACTTGGTCGCTGCTTGTCTATGCCTTTTTAGCCAGCGTGCTTCCTGTTTGGTTATTATTACAACCAAGAGACTTTTTAAACTCCCTACTTTTGTATCTCGCACTCGCTATGATGTTGATTGGCTTTTTTATGCTCGACCCCGAGTGGGTTGCCCCCGCTATTAACCCCAATCCTGAAGGTGCACCCCCTATGCTTCCTTTCTTATTCATCGTGATTGCTTGTGGTGCTGTGTCAGGCTTTCACGGCATTGTCGCATCAGGTACATCTTCCAAACAATTGGATAAAGAATCTGATGCGCCCTTGATTGGTTATGGCGGCATGATTGGTGAATCATTATTGGCATTGCTTGCTGTGCTTGCCACCACTGCAGGTGCATTTAGCACCCGCGCCGATTGGGAAGCCTTTTATGGTTCTTGGGGGCAAGCTGTGGGCTTGCACCAAAAACTCGGTGTATTTATTCAAGGCAATGCCAACTTCATTCATCAGCTTGGTGTGCCTTATGATTATGCTGCTGCATTTATCAGCGTAGTGGTCGTGGGTTTTGCCATGACTTCAGTGGATACTGGCGCACGATTGTTGCGTTTTAACATCCAAGAAATTGGTAAAACCATCAACATCAAAGCCTTGGACAATCGCTATTTGGCAACATTATTAGCCGTGTCCGCCATGGGTTTCTTTGCCTTCTTTGAAATGAATGGTAAACCTGCGGGTTTATTTTTATGGACGCTCTTTGGCACCACCAATCAAGTGTTGGCAGGTTTAACCTTGCTCACCGTGACCATCTATTTATACCGCAAAAAGAAACCCATTCTCTATACATTGTTACCCATGTTATTGGTGCTCGGCACCACGATTGCAGGCATGCTTATAGGTATCAGCAAAGCCATTGGTAAAGAACAATGGACAGTGGCTGCCGTTGGTTTTGTTATCTTTGCTTTGGCTGTTTGGGTTTTGATTGAAGCCATTCTTGTCGTTAAAAAAATAAATCACGAACGCAAAACAATAGCTTAGGAGGCTCTATGCCTAAAAAAACACCTTTTATTTATGTGTTGGACACCAATGTTCTGATTCACGACCCCAGTGCACTGCTCAGATTTGATGAGCATGATGTGGTCATACCCATGGTTGTCTTGGAAGAAATGGATAAGGTCAAACGTGGCATGGATGAAATTGCGCGAAACATCCGCGAAGTTTCTCGCACCTTGGATGTGATTAGCGCGGGTGACGAGCCGCTTGAAGAAGGGTTCAAATTAAACGGTGGTGGTCGCTTGTTTTTTGAACTGGATGACCAAACCGATGGTTTACCCGAAGCCTTCACCCAAGGCATGGCGGATAATCGTATCATTGCTGTCACCATGCGCTTGCAGCAAAAGCATACGGATAAACAGGTGGTCTTGGTCTCCAAAGACATCAATATGCGCATCAAAGCACGCGCACTGGGCTTGAACACTGAAGATTATCGCTCTGACCGCGTGGTTGAAGATATTGATGTGTTATCCACAGGCAATATTTCACTCACCCATGAGCAGTGGGAAGCCATGGCTAAAGATATGGTGGTTTCTGAAATCACCCATGGCAGCCGTTATGTGGTGCAGTGGCCCAAGTCTATCGCACTACCTTATATCAATAGCTTTATTATTTTACCCGGTGAGCATGAAGTCTCCTTACGCTGCGTGCTGATTGAAGATGACCAAGTCACCTTGGATGATACCTATTCCTACCGCAGCGACCGCCATGCGATTTGGGGTGTGAAGGCGAGAAACCTTGAACAAAATCTTGGATTGAACTTGCTTATGGATGCAGAGCTTGATTTGGTAGCCATGATGGGTGTGGCAGGCTCGGGTAAAACATTGATGGCACTTGCCGCAGGTTTGCATCAAACCTTGGATATGGGTTTGTACGACAAAATATTGGTCACCCGCGCTACCGTGCCTATGGGTCAAGATATTGGCTTTTTACCCGGCACTGAAAAAGAAAAAATTGAGCCTTGGATGGGTGCCATCACCGATAACTTATCTTATCTTTTAGATGAACCCACCAATGATATTGGTTCACTTTTGGGGCAACATCGCATTGAAATTGCGGCTCTTTCTTTTGCCCGTGGGCGCACGTTTACCCGCACGTGGCTGATTATTGATGAAGCGCAAAATTTAACGCCGCATCAAATGAAAACCTTGGTCACACGCATGGGTGAAGGCTCTAAAATTATCATTTTGGGAAACAATGCTCAAATTGATACCCCCTATCTCACCTCGCACACCAATGGTTTAACCCTTGCTGTGCAACGCTTCTCCGATTGGAATTATGCAGGGCATGTGATGCTGAAAGACAGCGAACGCTCTCGTTTGGCTGCGCACGCTGCTGAGGTATTATAAACTTGCTACACACGCTTAAACAAAACCCACTTATGCTGGCAGGTGCAATGATTGTTGCTTTTGTTTCCATCATTGCGATTTTTGCCCCATGGCTTGCGCCGTATGACCCAGACCATATCGTGATTCGTGATATGCTGCTGCCACCCTCTGCACAACATTGGTGTGGCACCGACACATTAGGACGCGATGTCTTTTCACGGCTTTTGTACGGTGCTCGGATTTCTTTGTTGGTCGGTTTGGTGGCTGTAGGCATTGCATTATTGGTCGGTATTATCTTGGGCGCGATTGCTGGTTATGCGGGCGGGATTTGGGATAATATCATTATGCGCTGGACAGATATGGTACTGTGTTTTCCAACTTTCTTTTTGATTCTCGCTGTGATTGCATTTTTAGAACCTTCAATCTGGAATATCATGATTATTATTGGTTTAACCTCATGGATGGGTGTGACCCGTTTATTGCGAGCTGAGTTTCTAAGTTTGCGAGAGCGCGAATTTGTCCTTGCCGCAAAAAGTATTGGTACGCCACCTTTGCGTATGGTGTGGTCGTATATGTTGCCCAATGCCATGGGGCCGTTATTGGTCTCCGCCGTGCTTGGTATTGCAGGTGCAGTGTTGATTGAATCAGGTTTGTCATTCTTGGGGCTTGGTGTGCAACCGCCCACGGCATCGTGGGGTAATATGCTTACCGAAGGCAAAGATAATATCCAAATTGCATGGTGGTTATCCGTGTACCCGGGTTTAGCGATTTTGATTACAGTGTTGGGTTATAATCTCTTGGGTGAAGGGTTAAGGGATGTGTTTGACCCCAAACTCCAAGCCAAATGAGTTCACATGAACATTATATGCAACTTGCGCTAGACCAAGCACAACTTGCAGCAGAGATTGATGAAGTACCTGTGGGTGCAGTGTTGGTCACCGAAGATGGGCAAGTATTTGAAGCACACAACTCACCCATCCTAAAACACGATGCCACAGCCCATGCTGAAATCGAAGTCATACGCAAAGCTTCTGCATCCATTGGCAATTATCGCTTATTAAACAGCATCTTATATGTCACCTTAGAACCATGTTTAATGTGTTCTGGCGCTATTATTCATGCAAGAATTGGCACAGTGGTGTATGGCGCAAATGATGAAAAGACGGGTGCGGTTTCATCCCTTTATCAAGTTTTATCCGACAAGAGGTTAAACCATCAACCCACCATTATTTCGGGCATCTTAAAAGACGAATGTAGCCAGCAGCTTCGCGACTTCTTCAAAGCTAAACGCCAAGCCAAGAAACGTGACTGAGCCGCTCAAACTTTTATACAATCAAACTTATATCAACAAACTTGTTGATATATTAAAACTGCAATACCCAGCTTTTGATGGTCAACAATTCAACACGCTTATTTTTGATGAACATTGGAAAAATAAAGAACTCAAACAACGTATGCGGCATATCGCAGAATGTTTATTTGCCTGTTTGCCCGATAACTATGAAAAGGCGTTAAACATACTTCAACCTGTGTCCACACATTTCGGTGGCTTTGAAGCAATGTTTTTTCCTGATTTTGTGGAGCTGTATGGTATGGATGACTATGAGCTATCCATGAATGCTTTGCAGCATTTCACCCAGTTCTCATCTTCTGAGTTTGCCATTCGCCCCTTCATTATTAAATACCCAAAAGAAACCATGCAACACATGAATCAGTGGGCAAAACATGACAATGAACATGTGCGGCGCTTGGCAAGTGAAGGTTGCCGACCACGCCTGCCTTGGGCAATGCAATTGCCCTTATTTAAAAATGACCCAGACCCTGTGTTGGAAATATTGGAACAGCTTAAACATGATGAAAGCTTGTATGTGCGGCGTAGTGTTGCCAACAATTTGAACGACATCGCCAAAGACCATCCAGACATCGTATGCGCCATTGCAAAGGATTGGCTTGGGTTTGATAAAAACACCGATTGGTTGGTTAAACATGCTTGCCGAACATTATTAAAACAGGCACATCCTGAAGTGTTGGCATTGTTTGGTTACACACCTGCCGAACATATAAATGTTGATAGTTTTGCTGTGGATATGGATGTTGAATGGGGTGGTAAAGTTGGGTTTTCTGCAGGTTTAAGCAGCAACCAAACACTCGGAAAATTGCGTTTGGAGTTTGCCATTGATTTCATGAAGTCCAACGGCAAAACAGCGCGAAAAGTGTTTAAAATGTCGGAATCAGATATTCAAGATAAACATAAACACATTCAAAAGAGTTTTAGCTTCAAACCCATCTCCACCCGCAAATATTATGCAGGACAACATCAACTTTCATTGATTATCAACGGACAAAATGTAGCCCAACAACATTTTATATTACACACGGAGAATATACATGAATAAATTAAATGATTCAGAGGTTAAACAAGCACTACTCAACTTAAACCAATCATGTGCGCAAGCTTGGCAAATGAAAGACAGTAAACTTCACAAGTCATTCAAGTTTAGCAATTTCATCGCTGCATTTGGCTTCATGAGCCAAGTTGCCATACTCGCTGAAAAAGCAGGCCATCATCCCGAATGGTTTAATGTGTATAATCGTGTAGATATTGATTTAACCACACATGAGGCTGGCGGCATTTCACAGCGTGATTTTGACTTGGCGCAACAGATTGAAAACACTTTTATACAACCCTAAAATAACCTTATCATCTTTAAGAAGACATAGGTTTAAACCTGACTATAATACGCGGTTATTAACAACTATGTTTAGGAGAACGTTATGGGATTTTTGATGGATCATAAAAAAACAATTATTGTAGGGTTTGTATTGCTTGCCGTTATTTTGGGTGCAGGCGTTGGCTCTGGCGGTTCTATGCCAGACCTTTACGACTTTTCACGCTACTTCCACGTTTTGGCTGGTATCATTTGGATTGGCTTGCTTTATTACTTCAACTTCGTACAAGTACCATCTTTGGGCGGTGTAACACCTGAAACCAAAGCAGATATCTTTAAAGAAGGCAGCATCGTTCGCCGTGCATTGTTCTGGTTCCGCATGGGCGCACATTCCACATTGCTTTTCGGTATCATTTTGTTCGCAAGCTTGGGCAAAGCGATTACTGTTGATATTATGATTGGCGCAACATTCGCTATCATCATGTGGTTCAACGTAACCTTTATCATTTGGCCCAATCAAAAGAAAGTGATTGGTATCGTTGAAGCAGATGCCGGTGCAAAAGCAGCAGCGGGTAAAAAAGCATTGATGGCATCTCGCATCAACACATTGCTTTCAATTCCAATGTTGTTCTTGATGTTTTCATCAGCACACTTTCAGATATTTAACTGATCAAGTATAAAGCCACTACAAAGAGTGGCTTTATTTCTCGTTATTTGACGCTAAGCTTGCATACATTGGCTCTAAGCCAACAACAAAATCTAAGCAAAGAAGGTAATCAAACATGAATGTTGACCAACATCTAAAAGTGGCGCAGTGGCATATGGAACAAGCACGTTTACACGCAACAACAGAACACACTTGTGGCTGCCCTGTAAACGAAGAATATCAACGTATCATTGATATTGTTGAATCTGGTGAAAAAATTGAAGAAGACTTGAGCTGTTCAGTACAAAGCTAATTGAAGTCAAACCTATATTAAACCGCTCGATGGGAAACCATGAGCGGTTTTTTTTATGCTTATATTTTGCGAAACACCGAACCTCTAAAATTACCAGCCAAATCTACATAATCTTCAAGTTTCTCTAATGTGTTCGGTGTGTCTGGCATACCACATAAACCCGATTCCAACACCAGTAACCCACCATCTTTTAGATAGTGATGTGCATCTTGAAGAAGCTTATCCAACAAGGTCAAACCCGACGCTTCATCGGTCAGCGCAAAGCGCGGTTCAAAGCTGAGTTCCGCTTCCAAATCATTCATTTCAGCTTGGCTAACATACGGTGGATTGGACACAATCACATCAAATCGAACGCCATCAGGTAAAGCTTGATACAAATCACCCTGCAAGAAGGTTATGCGCTGTTTTACACCCAAGTTATCCGCATTGGTCTGCGCTACTTTTAGAGCTTTATCCGATATATCACATGCCGTCACCAAAGCATTGGGGTATTCTTTGGCTAAAGAGATAGATATACACCCTGTACCTGTGCCAATATCTGCAATGTTTAATACAGCTTCGTCATAGCCCAGGCTAGTCTCTCTGCCTTCGGCATTCACCTTCTGCCCGAGGTCTTTTATCGGGTATCCACTCTTCTCACTGGATCCCCGCTTGGAGGTGAATTGCGAAGCAAGAGAGACCGCCCTGGGGTGACGCGAGGATGACAAGTCAGGTGGTAAGTATTTCAACACCATTTCTATCAAATGTTCCGTTTCAGGGCGCGGCACAAGCACATCAGGCGTGACCACAAACTCATCTTTCCAAAACGCTTTAACACCCAAAATATAAGCCAGTGGTTCTCGATTAATTCGCCGCTCCAACATACTATTAAACTTCTCAACCACAGCTTCTGGCACGTCATCATGCGCTTTGATAATCAAATCTGTTTGCGACACACCCCAAGCAGACATCAACATCAATTCCACATCTTTGCGTGGCGCATCCACACCTGCTTGATCAAGTTGATGAATAGACTCTTGTAGTAATAGGCGCATTATCATATTTAAAAAAGAAATATCACTGCTATGCTAAGTGAGCCACCAATCAAAAACATTAATTCTAGCTTCGTATCTTTATGGTATATAGCAATAAACAATAGTGCTAACAGAGGAAACAAAATAATTCCTGCTCCCCAAAAAACATCTGCCTTAAAAGCTCTATGAAGAACTCTTACTAAGAAAATTAATAGTAAGCTAGAGCCCACGATAAGAAGAGCTGTAAACAAATAAACTGACATTCGCTATTAAGCTTGCCCAGCAAGCAACTCCGCTTGGTGGTGTGTTATTAATGGTTCAATAAGCTCATCCATCTCACCATTCATGATTTGATCGAGTTTATACAATGTGAGATTGATTCTGTGGTCAGTCACCCGACCTTGCGGATAATTGTATGTGCGAATGCGCTGCGAGCGGTCGCCTGAACCCACCATATCTTTGCGAGCTTCGGCGCGTTCGGAATCTTTTTCCGATTGTTCTTTGTCGAGCAACCTTGCTTGTAAGACTTTCATGGCTTGGGCTTTGTTTTTATGTTGGCTGGCTTGGTCTTGGCATGTCACCACCAATCCCGATGGCGCATGGGTTAAACGAACAGCAGATTCGGTTTTATTCACATGCTGACCACCTGCACCCGATGCACGGTACACATCAATACGCAAATCTTCAGTGCGAATATTTATTTCCACTTCTTCGGCTTCGGGAAGAATCGCCACCGTGCAAGCAGAAGTGTGAACACGACCACCCGATTCCGTTTCAGGTACACGTTGCACCCTATGCACACCCGATTCAAATTTGAATACAGCAAACACATCTGTGCCTGTCACTTGGGCTACGATTTCTTTGTATCCACCAATACCAATATCACTACTGGTCAACACGGATACTTTAAAACCTTTGCGCTCGGAGTATCGGGTGTACATACGAAACAAGTCCGCCGCAAACAAAGCTGCCTCATCACCACCCGTACCTGCACGGATTTCTAGGATAACATTGCGGTCATCATTGGGGTCTTTGGGTAATAATAAAGTATCAAGGCGCTTTTTACTGGCTTCAAGCTCTTCTTTTAGCTCAATAATTTCCATTTGCGCCATGTCTTTAAGCTCAGGGTCACAACCCTCTTCCGCCATCATCTCTTGGTTGTCTTTGATTTGCTGGTCAACCGATAAATAATGTTCCGCTTCATCGGCAACAGGCTCAATGGCGGCATATTCTTTGGAAATCTTGGTATATTTATTGGGGTCTGATGTGATTTCGGGGTCTGCCATCATCACAGACAGGTCATTCTTTTTTCTTAGTATCTCATCCAGACGCGTGTTCATCGGACTCCCGAGGTTTATCTTTTTTCTTCGTATCGTGCACAGGTTCTGCGGCAAATAATCGGCTGGCTGCACCCATCAGTAAGTCGCCTTCAATATCATCGGGCAATGTTTTAAGTGTTTGCATGGTTGGATGCACAAAGCGCTTCATCAATGCTTTGCTTAATCGCTCAACTGCTTCAACTTGCTCTGGGCTTAAATCTTTAAGGTAACGCTTGGCTTTTTCAAGTTCATCACGTCTGGCTTGCTCCACTTGCTGTTGAATACCCCGAATCAAAGGCACTGACTCCAATGATTTCAACCATGCCAAAAATGAAATAGCATCTTCTTCAATCAACACTTTGGCGTGTTCGGCTTCTTTCTCACGATTCTTCTGATTGCCCTGCACCACCTGCTGCAAGTCATCAATATCATACACATACGCACCCGAAATATCGGCAATGCGTGGGTCAATATCGCGAGGCACTGCAATATCAACAAAAAACATGGGCTGCCCTTTACGTTTTTTCATGGCGGGTTTCACATCTTCTGGCAGCAAAACATAGGTGCTTGCGCCTGTGCCAGAAATAATAATATCTGCCCTATCCATATAATCAGGTAGTTCATCCATGGTTAATGCATGACCTTCAAATTCAAGCGCAAGTTTTTTTGCTCGTTCTAATGTTCTATTCGCTACTAAAATTTCAGTGCAACCATTGGCTTTAAGGTGGGTTGCTGCAAGCTCTGCCATCTCACCCGCACCGACCAGGAGCACTGTTTTACCTGATAAGTCACCAAAGATACGCTTGGCAAGTTCCACGGCACATGATGAAATATTCACAGCTTGTCTGCCAATGGATGTTTCGCTGCGCGCACGTTTGGCGGCAGAAAATGTAGATTGATACAAACGGTGCAAAATATGTCCTGCAGTTTTGGCTTCCAAGGCAAACTCATACGATGCTTTAACCTGCCCCAAAATTTGAGGTTCACCCAAGACTAAAGAATCCAAACCCGATGCCACGGAAAACAAATGGCGCACTGCATCATCTGTGGTGTAGGCATACAAATGTTCAATCACTTCTGCCAGAGGCAAGTCCGCTTTCTTGGCAAACCATTCATAGGCAATGGCAATCGCAGCATCAGGGTCATGCGTTACGAGCGTCATTTCAACACGGTTACATGTGGATAATAATGCCGCTTCACGAATCGCGGGATTTGCGATTTTACGGCGCAGAATATCTTTAATATCAGCTTCTGGCACAGCCAAACGCTCACGCAGTTCAACAGGTGCGGTTTTATAATTTAAGCCAATATGACAGATTCTCATGAGCAAAGCCTAAACAAGCTTGTCTGTGTGTCCATCTTCAATCAAATCCAAGTCTGTTTTCGTAACACTATCCTCGGAAATGATGCAAACAAATGCCAATACATCCAAACGCCCTTTTTCAGATAAACGCACGCTTAATTGAAGATGTTGTTCAGGCATGATATCCAACAAATTTTTGCTGACTGGCTCATTGTCAAAGTGAAAATAACCCAAACATTGAATCCCTAAATCTTGCCAAACCGATAGTGTTTGCTGCTCATCACCTTCATCTTTAAGCATGGCAACCTTCTGAATAAGGCCAGGATTTTCTTGGTCTGCACCAATTAAACCACGGTATGAATACCTGTCATCCGCCACCAAAGCTTGATGAAGAATCCATTGCAATGCACTGCGAGAAATATATGTAGGCTGCTGATTTGATGTTGGCATAAGTGGACGCAACATTGCGGCGTAATGATTTGATGTCAACGCATACGATGAAATAATTGTGACATCCGTCATATTGCGTCATACTGCCGCACCTAAACTTGACGCTCTGGATGGTGATGATTAGCAACATCAGTCCGTTAATTTTAAAGTCAAAAGGAGCATAAAAGCGCGTGAGTCATTTTTCAGTTATGTTGGTTCCCGATTCTGGGCAAACAAAAACCTACCGTTTAAGCCGCAATAAATTGCGCTTGCTTGCAGCCGCTTTGGTGCTTTTGGTTGGCGCAGGTATTGCAGGTGCTTATGCCTTATACACCAGTTTTGATGCTCGCCAAAACCTTAATGCGACCCTTGAAAAGCTTGACGCTGAGCGCCAAATCTTCGCCCACCAAAAGCTTAATCTTGAATCCAAACTTAAAGCTGAACAAGAGAAAATGAATGTGTATGCGCGTTCTGTGGGGCAAATGCAAGCCCGTCTGGCGCGACTTGATTCGCTTGGTAAGCGCCTTATTCAATCATCGTCCATCAGCCCAACAGAATTCAATTTTGATGTGAAACCTGCCTTTGGTGGTCCACGCATTCCCGTTGAAAGCTCAGTCGCTGACCTCGACCTTTTTGGGCATATTGAACAAGTTGAATCTCAAATTTCAGCCTTGGATACCAAACTCGTGGCTGTGAACTATTTATTGCAAGATGGCGTGGAAGAGAAAAATGCGCGGCCTCATGCATGGCCAGCAGAAGGTGGCTGGTTAAGTTCGCACTTTGGTGTTCGTACTGACCCTTTCACTGGCAAAAAAGCGATGCATAGGGGTGTTGATATTGCCAATCGCTTTGGCGCACCTGTGTTGGCAACAAGCCGAGGCGTAGTTATTTATTCAGGTAAAATGAAAGGTTATGGCTATTTGGTAGAAATTGAACATGGTTATGGTTACCGCACCCGCTTTGGGCATATGTCTGCAGCCAATGTGTCTGTAGGTGATGTGGTTGAACCCAACCAAATGATTGGTCGCGTCGGTTCATCTGGGCGCTCAACAGGGCCTCATCTGCATTATGAAGTACGCCGCAATGGGCAAGCACTTAACCCTGCCAACTTTATTCCTAAGAGTTAAGCTATTGGCTTAGCCAAACCTTTAACTCAAACATTCAGCACTCAAAAATTAGAACAAAAAAAGGGTGTCAGCCGAAAAGACTGACACCCTTTTTATATGAACCGTTAAAAGTTAAGCTGCTTTTACAACTTTTCCAGAACGTAGGCATGTAGAGCATACGCGAATTTTTTTAGTCTGACCGTTTAATTGTGCACGAACATTATGTAAGTTCGGTAAAAAACGACGACGTGTTGTATTGTGAGCATGACTCACATTATTGCCACTCATAGGGCCTTTATCACAAATGTCACAACGCTTTGCCATGATAACCTCCAGTTAAAACCGAGCCGCACTTTAATCGACAGAAATAAGATTACAAGCACTAAATCAAACGTCAGACTTCCATAGACGATGATGCCCAATATTGGCAGCATTGCAGCCATGTTCCACTTCCCTCAATCAACACTTGAAACATCACGCGCTGTTATCCTTGCCGCAGGTTTGGGCACGCGCTTGAAGTTTTACACCGAACATAAACCCAAAGCCTTGATGTCTATCGCCGATGAGCCCGCCATTGTCCGCGTAATCCGCAGCCTTGTCGCCCAAGGCATCCACGATATTGCGATTAACTTACATCATCATGCCGATTTAGTTCAAAACACTTTGGGTAATGGCAATCATCTCAACGCCAACCTCTATTACAGTTATGAATCATCCCTGCTTGATTCGGGTGGTGGCGTGCGCACAGCCCTTGATTTGTTGCCTCAAGGCGAAGCTGTGGTGGTGCACAATGTCGATATTTTAAGTGATATTGATGTCAAAGCGCTCGCCAGTCATTGCCCTGAAGGTGGAAGCGCACTTGCCTTGGTTCATAATCCCAAACACAATCAAGATGGTGATTTTTCACTTATCCAAGGTCGCGTCAGTGCAAAACAAAATCCTTCATTAACGTTTTCAGGTGTCTCAGTTTGGGATGAGTCAGTCTTAAGAATATATCCAAGCAAACAAACCTTTTCACTCATCAAACCCATACAACAAACCATGGCAAATGTTTCGTGTGCAGGTGTGCTGCATCAAGGGTTTTGGTTTGATATTGGTCGCCCCCATGATTTAATTCAAGCCAACCGTTTTTATCGCGAGGTTTATTTATGATACTACACCCCCAACTGGCAAAAGATTGTTTTGTGCTTGGTCGCTTTGAATTATCATTATTACTGATGATGAATGATAACCAATACCCATGGTTTATTTTGGTACCACAACGCGAAAACATCTCTGAAATCCATCACATGACCGAAGCTGACCAACAATTGCTACTGCAAGAGTCCAGCCGACTTTCCATTGCCCTTGAACAAGCCTTTGATGCCGATAAAATCAACGTTGCCGCTTTGGGCAATGTTGTGCCGCAACTGCATGTCCATCATATCGCTCGCTTTAAACATGATGCCGCTTGGCCCAAACCTGTATGGGGCGCACGCCCTGCTCAGGCATATACCCATGAGGAGAAACACACCGTGATTCAACATATTTTATCTTATCTGCCAAACCTACAAACGGTGAATGTATAATGGATGTCGCATCGATTTTACAAGGCATCAGCATTTGGGCGCTGCCTGTGTTGCTTGCGATTGTGCTGCATGAAGTTGCGCACGGCTGGGTTGCCGACAAATTGGGTGACAGCACTGCCCGATGGATGGGCAGGTTAACCTTAAACCCTATCAAACATATCGACCCCATTGGCACGATATTGATTCCTTTGCTTTTGGTCGTTTCAGGTGCTGGTTTTGTATTTGGTTATGCCAAACCTGTGCCAATCAACTTTAGAAAGTTGAATAATCCAAAACGTGATATGGTTTGGGTCGCCCTTGCAGGCCCTCTCACCAACTTGGCACTTGCTTTCATTTCAGTGGGCTTGTTATCCATCACCATTCATTTGCCATCCGCCTTGAATTGGTTTGCTGAGCCACTCGCGGCAATGCTTCAAGCATCCATTATCATCAATGTTGTGTTGTTTGTGGTCAACCTTGTACCTCTGCCTCCCTTGGATGGTGGGCGCGTTGCAGTTGGCTTATTGCCTAACCCTTTGGCATATCAGCTTGAACGTATTGAACCTTATGGTTTCTTTATCCTCATTGGTTTGTTGATGTTGGGCATCTTTCAAAGTGTACTTGGCCCCATTATTTATGGCATCACCAAAGCATTGATGACATTGGTTGGCTAACCGATACCATTCGCCCATGGCAATTTTAAATAAACGCGCACGACATGAATATCATATCCTTGAAACCTATGAGGCAGGTATGATTTTAACGGGTCCCGAAGTCAAATCGTTGCGCGCAGGGCAAGCCAACCTCAAAGAAGCGCATTGCCTGATTCGCAATGAAAAAATGCTATTAATTGGCTGCCATATCAGCCCATACAAACCTGCAGCACGCAATAACCCGCTTGACCCAGCACGCACCCGAGAGCTATTGCTGCATAAAAAAGAAGTCACCAAACTTATTGGTAAACTTAAAGAGCAAGGTTTGGCGCTTGTACCACTCAAAATATTTTTTAATGAGCGTGGTTATGCCAAAATTGAAGTTGGCCTAGGTCGCGGTAAAAAATTGTACGATAAACGGCAAGACAGTAAAGAGCGTGATGTGAAGCGGGATTTACAAAGAAAATATAAAATGTAACACCCTACTAACATTAGCTGTTTATTCTTACTCTAGACCATCGTCAGAGCAAGGCAAGGTGGCGCAGTTTGCTAACTGCAAATGAGCAAACCTAACGCAGCTATGATGCTGGTATAGAGATAAGAGAAGCAGCGAGGATATTTATTATGAAAGTATTGGTCATTGGCGGTGGCGGACGCGAACACGCACTATGTTGGAAGCTGAAGCGTTCCAATTCAGTCAGCGAAGTCATTTGTGCGCCTGGTAACCCAGGTATCAAACGTGAAGCACGTTGTATCAACATCGGTGCAGAAGAT
>CAMZLX010000128.1 GCA_947311795.1 uncultured Zetaproteobacteria bacterium | reverse complement strand
TTTTCTGTTTTGACCACGGGTGCGCCGCGTCTAAGGTTTAAGTCTGCAACCAATGAAAGCGGAATTTGTGCGCCCGTGGGTGTTGGAATGAGCACCCGTTTGAGCGATTGCATATTATCGCGCAATTCACGCGGATAACGCACATTGATGGGATAACGCTCTAACCCTTCCACGGTTTCGCTGACATTCATGCCACCAATCGCCGACTGAATCACATCTTGAATATCACCCACGGTTAAACCGTAACGCGCTGCTTTTTCACGCTTGATGTCAAAATCAAGGTAATAACCACCTGCGGCTTTATCGGCAAAGGCAGACAAGGTATCGGGATGGTTTTTGAGTACATTCTCAATATCACCCGCAACCTTTTCCAATACCTGCAAATCTTCACCCGACACTTTAATACCAATCGGTGTTTTGATGCCCGTGGACAGCATATCAATGCGTGTTTTAATCGGATAAGTCCACGTATTGGCAAGCCCTGGGAACTTAATCGCCGCATCAAATTCACTCATCAGCTCCTTGGTGGTTTTATCAGGATTGGGCCATTCGCTTTTCGGTTTCAGGCGAATGGTGGTTTCAATCATCGAGAGCGGTGCAGGGTCGGTGGCTGTTTCTGCACGACCCACTTTACCAAACACCGATTCAACTTCGGGGAATGTTTTGAGAATTTTATCCGTTTGTTGCAACAATTCCTTGGCTTTGGTGATGGAAATGCCGGGGTACGTGGTTGGCATATATAAAATATCACCTTCATCCAGCGGTGGCATAAATTCTGAACCTGTTTTCATCACGGGATATGCCGTGGCAGCAAGCAAAACCAATGCAAGTATCAAGGTAAGTTTACGCCATTGCATCGCCGCAGTAAGCACGGGTGTATGCAGTTTTTTCAAATGCACATTCAGCCAGTTATGCTCTTCGCTTGGAATTTTACCGCGAATAAGTAAACCCATCAGCACTGGCACGAGGGTGACTGCCAAAATCGCAGCCGCTGCCATGGCATAGGTTTTGGTGAAGGCGAGTGGTGCAAATAAACGCCCCTCTTGAGCTTGCAAGGTAAACACAGGCAGAAAAGACACCGTGATGATAAGCAGCGAGAAAAACAATGCAGGGCCAACCTCTTTGGATGCCGCAAGCACCGCTGACCAGCGCTCTTTTGCATTTAAGTTTATCTCGTCATTCCCGCGAAGGCGGGAATCCACACCTTGCAAAGCATCATGGTTACTCTGGATTCCCGCCTTCGCGGGAATGACGGTTTCCTGTTTTTTATGCGCGGCAGCTTCCAAATGTTTATGCGCATTCTCAATCATCACAATCGCACCATCAATCATGGCACCAATGGCAATGGCAATGCCGCCCAAGCTCATGATGTTGGCGGATAAACCTTGCCAACTCATGATGAGAAATGCCATCAGAATACCAATGGGAAGGCTAATAATGGCGACCAGTGCCGAGCGTACATGCATCAAGAAAATCAAACAAATAATCGCCACCACAATGGATTCTTCAATCAGCTTTTCTTTCAGATTATCCACGGCGCGTTCAATCAAATCACCCCTGTCATACACAGGTACAATTTCTACGCCTTCAGGCAAACCTGCTTTCAGCTCATCCAATTTTTCACGCACCCGTTCAATCGTTGCTAAGGCATTTTCACCAAAGCGCATAATCACCACGCCACCCGCCACTTCGCCTTCACCATTCAGCTCTGCCAAACCACGGCGCAATTCAGGACCAAGATGAATATTGGCAAGTTGTTTGAGATAAATCGGTGTACCACTGTCATCCACACCAACGGGGATAACCTCCAAGTCCGCAATCGACTTGATATAACCAAGCCCTCGTACCATGTATTCAGTCTCGCCCATTTCAACAAGGCGACCGCCCACATCATTGTTGGAGCGCGAAATGGCACGTTTGATTTTGGATAGCGGGATATTATAAGCCAGCAACGCATCAGGATTTAGCTCAATTTGATATTGTTTAACATAACCACCAATGGATGCGACTTCTGATACACCTTCCACGGTTTGCAGCGGATAACGCAAATACCAATCTTGAATGGAGCGAAGTTGTGATAAATCATGTGTGCCCGACTTATCCACCAGCGCATATTCATACACCCAGCCCACACCCGTGGCATCAGGGCCAAGCTTGGGCGAAACGCTGGCTGGCAACCTGTCTGCTGCATAGTTGAGATACTCTAACACACGCGTTCGCGCCCAATACATATCCGTGCCATCTTCAAAAATGACATACACCATAGAAAAGCCAAAAAATGAATAACCGCGCACCACTTTGGTGTTGGGTACAGACAACATGGCTGTGGTTAACGGGTAAGTAACTTGGTCTTCCACCACTTGCGGGGCTTGCCCAGCAAATTCAGTGAACACAATCACCTGCACATCTGATAAATCAGGAATGGCATCCAATGGTGTGTTTTTCATGGCTTGAATACCTGCAAACATCATCAGCAGGGTTGCAATCAACACCAAAAATCTATTCTTGATAGATATTTCAATCAGTGCGCGAATCATGGTTGAACCACCCTTGTCATTTCGACTGCAGCGTAGTGCAATGGAGAAATCTCGTGAGATTCCTCGACTTTGCTTGAGGTGAATGCCGAAGACAGAGAAAACTCCCTAGAGTTTGGAATGACAGCAGCGTTAATGTACATCATTACATCCCCTCCATATTCATTTCATTCATGTCATGCTGCATATCATCCGACATATCCATGCCATCCATTTCCATCGCATCCATAGGCATTTCATCTGACATATCCATATCTTCCATCTGCATATCTTCTGTATCACCACCACTCGGCGCATTGATACTTTCCATCATTTTCGCCGTGGCTTCTTTAAGCTTGGATTCAGAATCAATCAGGAACTGCCCTGATGTCACCACCATTTCACCTGCTTCAAGCCCCTCAACAATTTGAATGAAGCCGCCCGACTCCACGCCAAGCACCACATTACGTGGCTCGTATTTCCCCATTTCCCGCTCAACAAACACTTGCTCTTGTTGACCCGTGCGAATGATGGCTTCAGATGGCACAACAATCGCATTCACCTGTTTGCTGGTCTGCACTTCAACATTGGCAAACATTTCAGGTTTGAGTGCCAAATCAGCGTTATCAAATTCCAAACGCATTTTTACAGTGCGTGTTTTCGCTTCAAGGTAAGGATAAATAAAGGTGACCTTACCTTCATACGTTTTACCCGGAACACCCGCAACATTCATCTTGGCAACATCACCCACTTGCACCCACGGCATATCATTTTCATATACATCTACAATTACCCAAACCCTTGATAAATCAGCGATTTTATACAGTTCAGTATTGGGTGTAATACGCATCCCATCACGTGCGCCAATAGACATGATAATACCATCAAATGGTGAATGAATATGTAGCCCTTTCATCACTTTTCGCGTTTTGTTTAACTGCTTGATTTGATGCGCAGGCACATCCAAAAGCGTTAAACGCTCAAGCGAAGACGCCAACAAACTTGCCGCACCATCACGCACATCTTTGTATGGGCTATCTTGAAGCATTTCTGCATTGTTTAACGCCAACAAATACTCTTCTTGCGTTGCCACCAACTGCGGCGAATAAATCGACATCAACATGGTATCTTTGCCAACTTTTTCACCCGTTTTATCAATAAACATGGCTTCAACCCAGCCTTCATACTTGGGATGAAGCAGTGC